>NZ_CAXBKN010000050.1:0-21705 GCF_963976135.1 uncultured Maricaulis sp. | reverse complement strand
ATCTGGATATTGTCGATGGTGATGCCACCGAAAACCAGCAGGAAGAAAATGGCGAATACGGCAATGAAAGTGGGCGAGAACAGCTGATAGCGAATCTCGAACCCGGCGATTTTGGAGAGCATGATAAGCTCCTTCCGTTCAGGTTCGAGGATCAGGCAGCGACGGCCGGGGCGGACTGGCCCTGGCGGATGGTCGCGAAATACACGTCTTCCAGATCGGCCTGGATCGGCTCGAAGCCCTCACCCGGATTACTGTCGGAAACGACGTGGATCCGCACCTGTCCGACGGTCAGCCGCTCGGAGATGATATTGTACTGGCTGCGCAGGCCGGCCAGTTCGGACTTCGCAATGGTGCGCGCCCAGACCTTGCCATCCATCTGCGCGATCAGCTCGCCGGGCGAGCCCTTGGCGACGATCTTGCCGCCATTCATGATCGCCATGTTCGGGCACAGGTCAGAGACATCCTCGACGATATGGGTGGAGAGGATGACGACGACATTCTCGCCGATTTCCGAGAGCAGATTGTGGAAACGATTGCGCTCTTCCGGGTCGAGGCCGGCGGTCGGTTCATCGACAATGATCAATTGCGGATCGCCGAGCAGGGCCTGGGCGATGCCAAAGCGCTGGCGCATGCCGCCGGAAAAGCTGGCGACGGCCTTGTTGGCATGCTGCGCCAGATTGGTCTGTTCGAGCAGGCCGGTGACGACTTCCTTGCGCTGCTTGCCGTTGGAAATGCCCTTGAGGACAGCGAGATGGTCGAGCATGGCCCGCGCCGACATGCGCGGATAGACGCCGAAATCCTGTGGCAGGTAGCCCAGAGTGGCGCGCAGGGCCTGGGGATCCTTGAGAATATCGATTTCGCCGAAGGTCAGCGTGCCCTTGTCGGGTGCCTGCAGCGTTGCAATCGTACGCATCAGGGTCGATTTGCCCGCGCCATTGGGGCCAAGCAGGCCGAACATCCCCTTGGGAATGGACAGATCCACCCCGTCGAGCGCGCGTACCTTATTGCCGTAGGTTTTCGACAGTCCCTTGATTTCCAGCATGTTGTAATCGCGGCCACTTGCGGGCCCCGCCCCTCTTGATTGCCATTCCCGGCCGGATTGGCCGCGCAGTTTGTCAGTCCATACCACCAGCCTATCGCCGATAGCAGGGGGACACGCCCTGGCGCAATCCCCGTCATTCGAGCTATCCGGCGCTGTGTTGCGGCGCCTGTGTCACGGTTTCCGTCTGCATCCGGGCCAGCAGCGGGCGGGCCAAGAGTGCCGTGCGAGCATCAACCATGCCCTTGTGCAAATCCATCCCGATCTCGTCGAACAGGTCGCGATAGGCCTGTTCCAGCTTGGGCAGGAAGGCCTGAAGCTTGTCACCCTCGGTCTGACCGGCCGGCGTCAGGCTGACCAGACGGCGGCGGCGGTCATTCGGATCATCACCGATCACAACCAGGCCCTCCTTGACGAGCCATCGCAGACGCTGGGAGGCGAGCTGGTGTGACAGGCCCAGGCGTTCAGCCAGCGCCGACACGGATTGCGGTCCGCCATGATAGAGTGTCTGGACAAGGCTGGTCGCATAGGCGGGCAGCGTCAGCCCGTGCGCCTGCAGACATTGATCCATCTGCTCATACAGCGCCGCCGAAGCCTGGCGAACTCGCAGGGCAAAGGCCGCAGGGCGGCCGAAGAACGGGATATCACTCATGGATATTGTCGCCATACCAGGGTCAGTTTGAACGCCTGCCTAACATCATACAATAAATTGCGCAATTTACCGTATAATTACTTTTTGGACGGGTTTGGTTTTTCCGCCCGCCGACCTGATCGCGGACCGTGACCTTCATCGCGCGGACCTGTATGCGGTGCCTCATGGCTCCACCTCTTCTCACGCTCCAGAATATCCACCTCACCTTCGGCGTCACCGCCCTGCTCGACGGCGCTGATCTCAGCGTTGGCGAGGGCGAACGCCTGTGCCTGGTCGGCCGCAATGGCTCGGGCAAGTCGACGCTGATGAAAGTCGCCGCCGGCACAGTCGAGCCCGACGAAGGCGAACGCTTCGTCCATCCCGGCTCGACGATCCGCTATCTCGAGCAGGATCCCGACCTGACGAAATTCAAGACGGTGATGGCGTATGTCGAGTCCGGCCTGACCGGCGGCGATGATCCCTATCGCGCCCAATACCTGCTGGAACATCTCGGCCTGACCGGGCTGGAAGATCCCAAAGTCCTGTCCGGCGGCGAAGCCCGCCGCGCCGCCCTGGCCCAGGCGCTCGCTCCGAGCCCGGACATTCTCCTGCTCGACGAGCCGACCAATCACCTCGACCTGCCAGCAATTGAATGGCTGGAATCCGAGCTGAAATCGAGCCGGTCCGCCCTGGTTCTGATCAGCCATGACCGGCGCTTCCTGTCCAATCTCTCGCGCAAGACGCTCTGGCTCGATCGTGGCCGCACGCGGCTGATGGAACGCAGTTTCTCCGCCTTTGAAGCCTGGCGTGACGAAGTGCTCGAAGCCGAGCAGCTGGAAATGCACAAGCTCGACCGCAAGATCGTGCGCGAGGAACACTGGCTGCGCTATGGCGTCACCGCGCGGCGCAAGCGCAATGTGAAGCGCCTGTCCGACCTGCAGGGTCTGCGCCAGCAGCGCCGCGAGCATCGCGGCCCCCAGGGCCAGGTCAATCTGCAATCCTCCGCGGCCCAGGATTCCGGCAAGCTGGTCGCCGAGGCGATCGCGATCAACAAGGCCTATGAAGGCCGCGATATCGTCAAGGATTTCTCGATCAAGATCGCGCGGGGTGCCCGGATCGGGCTGATCGGCCCGAACGGCGCGGGGAAGACGACCCTGCTCAACCTGCTGACCGGCAATCTGGCACCCGATAGCGGCGAAGTGCGCCTCGGCACCAAGCTGGAAATGGCCAGTCTCGACCAGAAGCGTGTCGCGCTACAGCCGCAATGGACACTGTCCGAAGCCCTCACCCAGGGCGGCGGCAATACCGTTGAGGTCAATGGCCAGTCCAAGCATGTCATTGCCTATATGAAGGATTTCCTGTTCCCGCCGGAGCAGATCAATACCCCGATCGAGGTCTTGTCCGGCGGCGAGAAGGCGCGCGTCATGCTGGCACGCGCGCTGGCCCTGCCGTCCAACCTCCTGGTGCTCGACGAGCCGACCAATGATCTCGATCTGGAAACCCTCGACCTGCTGCAAGCCCTGATCGACGAGTATTCCGGTACCGTCTTCATCGTCTCGCATGACCGCGATTTTCTCGACCGCGTCTGTACCAGCGTCCTGATTGCCGAGGGCGACGGGAACTGGACCGAATATGCCGGTGGCTATTCCGACATGGTGTCCCAGCGCGGCTATGGACTGACGCCGCTCGGCGGTGATGTCGCGCCGAACCGCAAGGCCGCCGCCAAAATGGCCGCGCCGCCACGGGTCGAAAAGCGCAAGATGGCCAACAAGGACCGCTATGCGCTCAAGCTTCTGCCCGGCGAGATCGACGTGCTCGACAAGGCCATCACCAAGCTCGAAACCGAGCTCGCCGATCCGGACATATTCAAGGACACGGCCCGCTTCACCAAGGCAAGCAAGGACCTCGCTGCAGCCCTGGCCTCACGGTCGGAGAAGGAAGATCGCTGGCTCGAACTGGAAGCCGAACGCGTCGAGATCGAGGGCGAGTAAGCCCCCGGTCCCGAAGCCGTCAGCGCATGCCGCGACTATGGGCCGGCCCCAGCAGGACAGCATTGAGCAGCAGAAGGTCCAGCCCTTCCAGATAAGCGCGGGTCGTCGGTGCCTGGGTGAAGGCGATCACCTGGCCCGCGCCCATGGAATTGGAGATGACGAAGGGTTTGAAGGCAATCTGCGACGCCGATTCAGCCCACATATAACCGCCCGCCAATAGTGTCTCCGGTCCGGCAAACCGCATTGCCGTATCGGCGGCATCGCGGCTGACGGGGGCGTAGATATCGGAACCGGTCACCAGCGCCGCCGCGCCGCGCGAATAGCCCGCCGACATCCAGGCATCCGGATTGGCCTCGACCCGCAGCAGCGCACCGGGCGAATAATCCGGCATCGCGCCCTGCTCGGCCTGCACCGCATCGAGTTCGTCCGCACTGGCCAGCACCACCGCATCAACCACGGCCTGGTCCTGCGCACTTGCACGCGGCGTCTCGGCGGCCCGTTCGCGGCGGGCCGGGATCAGACCCACTTCCGGATCCGCCAGCCAGCGCGTTGCATCTCCGAGCCCGACCAGCACACCACCGGCGCGGACAAAGCGGGTCAATTGATCCGACCCGCTGGACCCGAGCACTGAGGCATAACCGCTGCGGCCCTGCTCCGGCAGGATCAGGACATCAAAGACCGACAGATCGGCCCGCGCCAGCGTGCCGGCGCGAATGATGCTGACCGGCATGCCATAGCGTTGCTCCAGCACATAACGCGTGGCACCGGCCGAGTTTGAATCAGTCCCGTTATCCCAGAGCATCGCGATACGTGGGGCCCGAACCGGCAGGAAATGTTCGGAACCCGGATTGGGGCCTTCATCAACCCAGCTTGAGGCGAGACCGACAAAGCGGGCGCCAATTTCACTGCCGAGGCGGGCAATCAGACGGTCGAGATTGGCTGGCGCACCATGACGCGGCACGACGACGCTGCCGCGCGGGAATGTCCGCTCACCAATCGTGAAAGCCACATCGCTGGAACGGGCCGGGACACCGGCCGCGGCGAGCGCTGCCACCAGACGCGCCTGGCCGGCATCCTCCCAGGCAATCGCATAGCCCCAGGCGGCGCCGGCACTGGAACCGGTCGAGGCAATCGCATCATCGGCAGCAACCGGCTGACGGCTCAGGCCCGGATCACGGCGGCAGACGACGGAATTGACATTGTGCATCAAAGGCAGGGACCAGGCGGTCACGTCATAGAGTTCAGCGCTCAATCCGCGCGCCCGGCGGCTTTCCTGCTCCTGCATGAAATCGCCCGGCAATTCCGTGGTGTCTTCGAGCAATGTCCGCGCCAGCCGGCCCGCGGGCTGGTTGAAACTGACCTCAAACGCACCGTCTTCAAACCGGGCGCCGCAAGCGGAAACCGGGCCTGCGACCCGGCCGACCTCAATGCCCTGCGCGACCAGCGAACGGGCCAGCCGCTCGGCGCCCCAGCGATTGGTGGACAGATCGAGCAGGACCGATTGCGGCCCGCTCTCATCGCTGGCCGCCGAAGCGCGGAAATTGAGGTAATCGCGCACGAAGCGCTCGCGATTGGCGGCCACGACTTCGACCGTCGACAGGCTGGCAACATAGTGATGTTCGACGGCTTCACCATAGGTGAGAAGCGAGCCATCGCGCCGGCGCCAGACCAGACCGCGGGCCGAGGCCTGCTCATAGGTCATCGCCACCGCGCCCTGCAGGGTTGGCCACATATCGCCATAGCCCGGATAGAAGGCGTCAAAGACTTCACGCGTGAAATAATCATAACCGAACTGGTCGAACCAGCGGCCATGATTGCGGCCGATCAAATCCTGGGCATCGCGCTGGCTCTGCACCACATGCGGATTGAAGGGTTCAGCCGACGGCGCGAAAAAATAGCTGCTATCGCCACCCATTTCATGTGCATCGACGACAACGAGAGGGCGCCATTCGAGCATCGCCGCGACGCGGCCGCGCGTCTCCGGCTGGGTCATCGCAAACCAGTCGCGATTCATGTCGAACAGATAGTGATTGGTGCGCCCGCCCGGCCAGGGCTGGTCATGTTCGGCCGTGAAACGGTTCTCGTCGGGCTGCAGACCGCGCGCGGCGGCGAAACTGTGCACGAAGCGCGCCCGTCCATCGGGGTTTTGCACCGGGTCGATAATGATGATGGTCTGATCCAGGATCTGGTCGATCCCGGTATCATTGCGCGATGCCAGCAGGTGATAGGCGGTCCGCAGGCCGGCATCGGTCGAGGAAATCTCATCGCCATGGACGCCATAGGAAAGCCAGACGACGGCCGGCGTCGAGGCGACCAGCCGGTCGCGCGCATCGGCCGATAGCCCGCGCGGATCGGCCAGTTGTTGCAGATCGGCCTGGATTGCGTCGAGCCGCTCAAGGGATTGCGGGCTGGCGATGATGGCATAGGCGAGCGGACGGCCTTCCCAGCTCGTGGCATAATCGACGACGCGGATGCGATCGGGAGCGGCCGCCTCCAGCGCTCTCAGATAGGCAATGGCCTGTTCCGGCGGTGTAATTTCAGCACCGAATTCATGACCCAGGACCGACTGCGCCGTTGGAATTTGCGCATCATATCGGCCAGCCAGCGGCGAAGATTGCGCCAACGCCGGTGCCGACGCCAAAACCAGACCGACCAAGGCCCCGAGCAGATGCTTCATCATGGAATCCCCGTGTTTCCTGGTGGCAGTTAAGCAGGTTTTTTGCGGCCCGTGAAAGCCTAGTTGCTGTGGATGGCGGATGCCGAAACCGGCGGTCAATTCCCGGCCATGCCTCCGCAGCGCCGCCCGGGCCCCGGATTTCCGCCTGATGACCGTCCCGATCCGGCGGCGTTTTTCGCTGGCCTTCTTCAGACTGATCGCTGATTATCCCTAACAAGCAACTGTTTGCGAGACGGGGACACGAATGGTGGCGGACAAATCCTGGGCATTGGCCCTGGATGCTCTCTCTCTGACGGACGAGAATGCTCGCGCCAGCCTGATTTCGCGTGCGGAAATTCGACGCTTCCCTGCCGGTGCCAGCATTATCGCCCAGGATGACCAGGGCGATCAGGTTTTTCTCGTCCTCAAGGGCACGGCGCGGGTCGTATTGCTGTCCGAGGGCGGTCAGGAAATCTGGCTCGATACCTTGCAGGCCGGCACGATTATCGGCGAACTCGCCGCTTTGACCGACCGGCGCCGGACCTCGGAAATCATCGCCGAAACCGAGTGCGAGCTGGCGAGTTATTCCGCGGCCGTCTTCCTCGACCTGCTCCAGCAATACGGCGATCTGGGCCTGGCCCTGGCGCGCATATTGGCGCAACGCGTCCACCACACGACGCAACGCATGTTCGAGCTCTCGGCGCTGTCCGCACCGGGCCGTATCTATGCGGAAATCCTGCGCATGTCGGAATCGGCACAGGCGGGCCAGACCCGCATTATCCGGCCCATCCCCTCGCTGACCGCGATCGCCCTGCGGGTCAATACGACCCGCGAAACGGTGTCGCGGACGGTGAGCAATCTTGAACGGCGCGGCATGCTGATGCGCCGCCCCGACGCCTTCGAGGTCGTGGATCCGGATCACCTCGCCCGGCTAAGCTCCGCCAATTGAGACAGCCTCGTCGAGGGCAGCCGGGCAATTGGCCGCCACCGCGCGCAAGCTGAACATGCCGATCTGCGGCATCAGGGCGTCAATCTGTGTCTGACCGACATATTCGCAGCGGAATTCCGTCCCGCTCGCCATCGCCAGTGCGGCCGCGAACGGCGTGCTTACGAAGATCGATCCGGGCAAGGTCGCGCGCTCGATTCTTGAGGCGACCGCCACCTGGCCGCCAAACAGGGTCGGTGCCTTGCGCAAGGGATCATCGCCCTCATGCACGGGCCCGTAATGCCCGCCAATCCGCAGGGCGAGATGTTCGGGCAGACCCAGGGCCTCCAGATCGATTGCGAGGAAGGCGCGGCGCAGCGTGTCGGCGGCACGTGCCGCCTCATCAACACCATGAAAGGCCAGGAAGAGGCCATCGCCCCAGCTATTGGCATGCATCGGCGCCGGCTCGATTGTCTCACACACTTGCGCCAGCACACTCATGATCGATTTGACAAAGACCGGGACCAGATCATCGGCCACAGTCGAGGAGCCACACACATCAATGAAGAGCATCGCCCGCAGAACCTGGCGGAAATCCGGATCGGTATCGGCTCCGCCAAGATTGTCGCCGCGATAGCGATCCAGTCCGGTGACCGGAACCTGGATCTGGCGCAAGCCCGCCTCCTGCCAGACATTGCGGTCATGGGCCGTGCCGAAGGGGTCGACTGAGGGTGAGAGATCGGCGACCAGCAACTGGACCGGTGAGGTCGCCAGAGCGCTGGCGCGCATCCGGGCCAGACCCATCGCGACCTCGCTGGCGAAGCGGATATGCTGGCCGGAGAGGAGTTTGCGGTCGGTCGTGACTTCCAGAATTGCGGCGGCACTGGACAGACAGGCCTCGCAGCGCTTGACCCAATCACCGCCCAACGGCCGCACCGATGCATCAATGAAGACATTGACCGGTACCGGCAGGACCAGGTGGAGCTCATTGCCGCGTTCGATGGCGACTTCGGCGACCATGATGTCGGCACCCGCCGCGATCGCCCCGTAGCACGGCCCGATATTCTCTTGTTCGAACGCCGCCGCGACAGCGCATGCCAGGCCCGCCTCGCGCGCCGGTCCGACGCCATCAGCGCAAGGTGCGGCATGAAACAAATGACCGGCAAAATGGCAGGGTCGGGCGGGCTCCATCTCCCGAAGCCAGGGCAGGGGCAGCTGTAGCAGGCGCATGACCAGCCGCAATTGCCGGATTGTCGTGGCATGAGCCATCGAATTGCCGCGGTCGCAGGCGATCGCCGATCGCAGCGCCAGATGGGCCGCACCGGTATCGCCGAGCAGAAGATGGGCCTCGGCCTGCGAGGCGAGCCGGTAATAGGCCTCCTCGGCATCGGCCGGACTGGCGCTGCGGCAGGATGCCAGCACCTCGCGCGCCAATGAATCCGAGCGCTGCCGGTCGCCGGCGAGCAGATATAGCGTCGCCGCATTGATGCCGGGATAATGGCCGCCGGTCTCGGAGAAAATGCGGTGATACTGGTCGGCCGCGACCGCCGCCAAGGGCGCAACCTGACCGGCGCTTGCTTCCAGCGCCATGCTCTTGCTCAGCCTCGCGCCCAGCGCCAGGCTATCCTCGTCATGACTGGCTTCGGAGAGACGGAAATGGCGAAAATCGAGCTCCGCGCGCTCCAATGCCCCGGAGCGGACCAGGCAAAGCACGGCGCGGTGCTTGAACCAGCCATCATCGGGTTGCTGCGCCAGGGCCGCCAGGCACAAATCATAGGCGCGCGCGAGATCTCCCTGGTTAAACCTTTCGAGAATTATCTGCCGCATCCGCCCTCCAGCGGCCGTCCTGACTCAAAAAGGCCCGAGGATCGCCGGCAGGTCAATCTTCATTCTTGATGATCGGGTCGACGATGATGCGCGTGTGCTGGAGACCGCCCGCCTGCGCTGCATCGATGAAGAGTGCGAATTCGAAACTCTCATCGGTCTGGGTGCAGCTATCGACCAGCTGGAAGGCATTGGGTTCCTGGCTCACACCATTGAGGGTCAGCCAGTCAAGACCACCGAATTCACCTTGGCCGAAGCCCGTCTTCAGCTTGATCCGGGCCGGCTCAAATATCCAGTTTTCCATGCTCAGGGCAAAGATCAGCCGACTGGCGCGATGCACGTTCAGATCATAGGGGCTGGGCTTGACGCTATTGCTCGGCGTCCACATCGGTGCGAGCGTGGTGTAGGCGAGGGCGCGCAATTGCGCGGCATCAAGTCCGGGATTGCCGGTGACCACCGAGCCGAAGCTGGAAAGTATGACCCCGATCTGTGTATCGGTGAAGGGCTCGCGATCATCATCGCTTCCGGTGAGCACGACGAAACTGCTGCCGCGCAGCGTGCTCACGCTGATCTGGGTGCACTCGTAACTGCGTGCCGGTGCGGCCAGTAATTCGGTCTGCACCCGATTGCCATCAAGCCCACTCATGTCCGCGATTGTCATCACCGGCCCCTATCCTCAAGTTCACGCCGGGGCAAGCCGGCGCCTGGACGATCCCTGCGGATCTAATTCGCCTGCGCTGCATCGCCCGTGGCGATCACGGATTGCGCGCGGTGAAATTCCATCGCGGCATCAAGCCGCAACTGGCTGGAAATCGGGGCCAGTATATCCACCATATGCGAGCGCAACGCAGCCGCGGTCACGCCATCGCCGCGGCTGCGTTCGAGATCGGCCAGATCATTGGCCGCGGCGGCATAAAGATAGGGCCCATACTGGAATTCAGTCTGCCAATTGGCCTCGGCGACCAGAGATGCCATCAAATGATCGAGCCGCAAATGCGCCGAGTCCAGCTGGCCCATCGCGATAAAGATCCGCGCTTCGACCAGGCCGGCATAGAGTCGCGTCTCCGCAATACGCGCGCTGACATCCGCCATCCAGGAGGGGTGGGCCATATAGGCCGAAGCGTCGAGATAGGCTTCCCGGGCGCCGGCAACATCATTGGCGAGCAGGCGTGCCTGAGCCAGCCACAAGCGCTGGCGCACCGTGGTCAGGCGCCAATTGCCATTGGCCGGATCGCGCTGCAGCAGGGCATCGGCCTCAAAGGCGGTCGCCTCCAGTATAGCCAGCGCGGCTTGCAGGTCAGCCGCCGGTGTGTCGGGACCCGGAGCGATCAACAGACGCGCCAGGGCCCGCTCGGCATTGATCGCATCGCGGCGGATATTCCAGTCATCGACCTCGGCGGCGAGCTGGTCCTCATAGATCGAGATTTCCTGTTGCCGGGCGGTGATCGCCGCATCACGCCCATCAGTCATCTCATAGGCGGTCGCAACCCAGGCCAGCGCGTTGGCGTGATCGACATGCGCCTGCACAGAATCCGGCTGGCGCGCGGCCAGATTGGCCATCAGGGCGCCGGCGGCGACGAAGGAATCGCGGGCTTCAGGCAGGCGTGCCGACTGGAGATAGACCACGCCCAGATTGGTGTTGGCATAGGCGTATTCGGCCAGCCATTCGGTATTGTCGGCATCGATTGCGGTAAGCCGCGCGGCGAGGTCGCGATATTCGCGGAAATGCCCTTCAGCATCATCGAGACGGCCCTGGCGCCAAGCGTAATAGCCCACCCAATAGGCGCTCTGGGAGTGTTCGAAAATTCGCGCCGGGTCGTCATCTACCGTCTGCAGCAATTGATCCGTCGCATCATAGGCACGGCGGAAATGGCCATAGGCCGCTTCCAGGTCGCCCTCCGCTGATTCGATTTCACCAAGCAGATGGAAGGCGCGGGAACGGCGGCCCAACGCATCAGCCGACAATTGCCGCGTCGGCTGCGCCGCGTAATAGGCGACGACCTTCTCGCCAACCGCGTCGAGAACATCGAGCCGTCCGACCGGCTCCAGCTTGTCTTGAAGATCGCTCAACATGAATTCGATCAGGTCCTCGGCATCGGCCTTGCGGCGTTCGGCCTCGGATCGGGCTGAATACGCAAGCAAAGTCAGGCCTGTCATCACTATCGCGAGGAGAAGGGAGAGCATCGTGACCGTAGTCACGCGTTGCTGGCGGCGCTGGAGATCGCGTTGAATGATCTGGTCGAGGCGCAGGTCGAGCATGCCCGCGACGAGCTTGACGATGCCCATCCGGAAACCATCGCCCTTCGGACGGAAGTCCGCACCGATCGGCTCGGCCTCGGTTTCGGGAGTGCCGGTCTCGAGCAGGGCTGCCGGGAAACACGCCTGCTCGCCCGCCATGCCGTCGGCCACCGCCCCGGGGTCGCCGGCAATGATCGCCGCCAGAATCTTCCCTTCCGGGTTCACGCTGCGGAATTCATGGATCTCCTGATTGACCCAGCGCGAGGCCGCTGCCGCAGGCGAACAGACCACGATCAGAACCTCGGACTGGCCCAGCGCCGTGCGGACCGAGGCCGTCAGATCGCCCGCCGCCGGCAAATCATCACGGTCGCGAAAAATGGGGTTGAGGCGTTTCGGGACAACACCCTGCGCAGTCGAACTGCCGACGAGATTGCCGGGCAGGCGATAGGCCTCCAGGGCGCGGTGAATACGGCGCGCCCAGCGGCTGTCTTCATGGCTATAACTGATAAATGCCCGGTATTTCGTCTGCCCGCTCATAACGCCCCTGCTCCCAAGCCGGGGACATGATCATGCCAGTTGCCGGACGGCGCAAGCTCGACGGCAAATTGCATGGCCCTGCCGGGCGAAGCCGGGGAAAAATCCGGCGGGGCGCGAGGCGAAGTTGGGGCTTCGCTTGGGCAAGGACTCGCACCCCGACCGGCCCCCAAACGAGGAGGAGGAGGGCAGCTGCGCACGGCAGCCTGTCAGGAGAGTTGCAGATTTGCCGGCAGGCGCAGTGTGACCGTCATCACAGGTGCGCAAATTCCGGGTCTCGCTAGGGCGTGGCAGCGGTCAGCCTGATATCAAGCTCGGCGACCTGCACAGTCAGGCCGCCGAAACCGGCCCGTGTATGCACCCTGACCGGCAGATAGAAGCCATGTTCTGGAAAGGCCGCCAACCAGATATCGAGCGGATAGCGCAATTCCGCCGGGCTCGGATAATCCTCGGGGTCATAGCCGGCGATCGGCTCGTACCAGGCATGGCAGAGGACGGCTTCGCCGCGCCAGGCCGGTGTGCGGATGGTCTCGCGGCCCCCGGCCTCCAGGCGCAGGTCATAGCGCGCCTTGCCGTCGAACACGGGCAGGCTGCCGGAACAGACATCGGCCTCGCCGCCAATGCGCGCCTGTGCCAGCAGGAAAACGGCTGAAATCGGATCGATCACGTTCTCGCGCTGCTCCGCTGTCGCCGGCGGAAGGCCAAGCGAACCGAAAGGTGGCGTGGCGTGGGCCGAAGCCATGCGGTTCTCGAAGGCGATATCAACAGCGCGAACCTTCGAGCCGGTGCGCTCGACATGGGCATAACGCAGGGGCAATACGGAAGCCGGCGTGCGCAGTCCCTCCACTTCGGCGCGGATATCGAAATCGGTGAACAGGGCCGCCAGGCCGGCTGCCTCAACAACTGTGTCGGCGGCATAGCGCTCGGGATCGATCTGCGCTGACAGGCTGATGGATCCGACCCTGAAAATCAGCACCGAACTGGAATAGCGCGCCGTGATCATTCGCCCGCCGGGGGCGAGCTCGGCAGCGGCATCGGCCGGGATTGCGCGCTCGCCGGCGACCGAACCGGCCAACACCAGACTTGTGGCCACCGCAAGGACTTGAAACAATGCTGGCATGATCATCCACCGCGTCCGCTTCCCGATGGAATACTGCCGGAAAACGACGGTGGCAAATCCGCAGCCGGGCAATTGCCGTCGCGTATGCTGGACCCGTTCACGGGGACCGGTGCACCAGATGCAGAGAGTCTGTGACGCGGCCTGCCTGCATGCCTATATGACTGCGAGTCCGGAGGAAGGTGGCCGCGCGTGAAGTCCTTCATTGTCTCACTTGCCGCACTGATGGTCTGCGGGCCGGCTATCGCAGCACCACTCGCAACGATCGAGGGTATTGCCGATCCGGTCTTGCTCGACGCGTTGCAGGCGGCAGTCGGCGAGCGTGCGGAAACCGACAGCCCGGCTGACGGGCCACTGCGCCAGGCACGCAGCGCCGCCGATCGCGCCCGGCGCCTGCTGCGGTCCGAAGGCTATTACCGGGCGCAGATCGATCCGCGCATCGATAGCCGCTCCCAGGCCGTCATCCATATCACCCTGGGACCGCGCGTGCGGATTACAACAATCGATACGGTCACGGCACCCGATGCCGAAGCCGCCCCGGTGGCACGTGCCGCCATTACCTTGCGCCTCGACACACCGCTGCGCGCCGCCGAGGTGATCGCCAGCGACGCGCGCGGTCTGGCCGCCTTGCAGGACTCGGGCTGGCCCAGCGCCGAAAGCGGCGAACGGCGGATCAGTGTCGATCACGCCAACGACACCGCTGCGGTGCATTTTGTCTATGATACCGGCCCCTATTCGGTCTATGGCCCGCTTGAGATGGACAGCACGGAATGGCGGCCGGGCTTCATTTCCGGCCTGTCGCCCCTGACCCGCGGCGCTACTGCCAGCCGCACGCAAATCCTCGAATACCAGCGCCGTCTCGACACCCTGGCCAGCGTACGAACCTCCCAGGTCATGCTGGGCGACGCCAACCCCGACAGCCATGAACGGCCGGTCCGGGTCGAGCTGACGCCATCGGCGCGCCACAGTATCGAAACCTCGCTGAGTTTCGCGACCAGCGAAGGCGCCGGTGCCAATTTCGACTGGAAACGGCGCAATATGTTTCTCGGTGACGAGACCCTCACCCTGCAAGCCAGTATCGCGACGCTGCAGCAAGGCCTCGGCGCGACGCTGACCCTGCCGCACTGGCACCGCTACCAGCAAACGCTTCTGTTCAGCGCCGGGCTTCAATCCGAGGAAACCGACGCCTTCGATCAAACCGAGCTCCTGTTGAGCGCCGGTGTGACACGCCGGGCCGGTCATCTCGAATATGGCGCCGGCACGCGGCTCGACATCTCGCAAGTGACCGATACTACCGGCCCCCGCGACGCCAATACGCTGGCCCTCGATCTGAGCGCCGCCTACGACACGCGCAATAATCCGCTCGATCCGGAAGAGGGTTTGCGCGCCCGGCTACAACTCTCTCCGGCCACGACCTTCGGCGATGTCGATTCGCGCTATGTGCGTATTGAAGCCCGCGCCAGCAGCTATTACCGGATCTCCGACGACCTTGTCGCGGCGGCACGCTTGCGGCTCGGCACAGTGCTCGGCACCTCCGCCGAAAGCCTGCCGGCCGATTTGCGCCTCTATGCCGGCGGCGGCGGATCGGTGCGGGGCTACAGTTATCAATCGCTCAGCCCGCTCGGCAGTGATGGTTCGCCCTTCGGTGGCCAGTCCGTGACGGAAACCAGCCTTGAGCTGCGCTGGCGCGTGCGAGAGCGATGGGGCGCGGTGGCCTTCCTGGATTCCGGAGCGGCCTCGACAGCATCCACGCCGGACTTTTCCGAATTCAGCTCGGCTCTCGGTATTGGTGTCCGCTATTATTTCGACTTCGCGCCGGTCCGCTTCGACATCGCCACCCCGCTCGACCGCAGGTCCGGTGATGCGGCCATCCAGATCTATTTCAGCCTCGGGCAGGCGTTTTGACGATGACGCAAAACATCCCCTGGCGTGGCCTGCTCAAGGCCCTTGCCCTGACGGCGGGCGCGCTGCTGGTCCTGGTGATCGGCGGGGCGCTGGCACTCAGTCACGGGCCGGGCCGCTGGCTGGCTCACTCCATGATCGACGGACAGGAGATCAGCGAGATCGGTGAGGTTCGGATCGTCGGCCTGCACGGCAATCTATTGTCTGAATTCACCATTGACCACATCACCCTGACCGACTCGGCGGGCGTCTGGCTCGAAGCGGAAGCGCTCACCGTGCGCTGGCGGCCGCTATCCCTGATCCGCGGCCCGGTGCGAATTGATCGGTTCACGATCGAGCATGTCGCGATCACCCGCGAACCCGACCTGCCAGACCAGGGTACGTCTCAATCGGGCGGCGATTTGCCGGCATTCATTCTGAGCGAGGCGCGGATCGACCGGCTCGATCTGGCCGAGGGTCTGGCCGGCCCGGCGGCGAGCCTGCAGGTCCGCGCCGATATACAGCTGCGAGCCGGGGCACCCGGCCAGGCCTCGATCTCCATCCTGCGTCTGGACGCACCCGGCGACGCCATTGACGGCCGGTTCGAGATTCTCGCCGATGGCCGCATCAATGGTCATTTCACCGCCTCGGGCGCTCCCGGCGGCCCGCTGGCAAGCCTGGTGCAAATGCCCGATGAGCAAATCGACATCGCCGCCGATCTCGGTGGCAATACCCGGTCCGGCGCCGGTGCGTTCACCGTCCGCATCACCGGACGCGAACTGGCCAATGGCCAGGTGAGCTGGGCCGACGATGCCTGGCAGCTCGATAGCGCCGTGGAGCCGGGCAACTGGTCCGGCTTGCCCGAAACCCTCGCGCCAATCCTCTCGCACGGCGAGTTGCAGGCGCAGGGCTCGATCTCGCACTTCGGCGTGCGCAGCGCGCGGCTGCATGCCGATACGCTCGATATTGAACTGGTCCTCAATGCGGCGCAGAGCTGGGATCTGGCCCTGCGGACGAGCGGCCAGGCGCTGGCGCAATTGTCCCGGGGCGAGGTCAGTGCAGGGTCGCTACGCTTCGAGGGCATTGTCGGCCTGACCGAAGGCTATGGCCTTGACGGCGCAATGGCGGTCGAGGAGCTGAGCGCCGGGGGGGCGCAAATCGGCGCAATCAGCGGGCCGGTGCAGCTGCGCTATAATTCCGGACAGCTCGATGTCGCGGCCCAGCTCGAGCTGACCGCCCCGGCGCTGGGCGAAAGCGCTGTCGATGATCTGCTCGGCGAGCAGGCCAGCCTGACCCTCAATCTCGCGGCTGATCTCGATCAGGGCCGCTATCAGCTGACCGGTTCGCACCTGGTGGGGGCACATATCACGGTCGATGCGGACGGGGTTTACGGGCCCGGTGATGACCGGATTGCCCTCAATGCCCATGCCCGGATCGACGACATCGCGCGGCTGACCGATCGCGCCAGCGGGCCGGTCTCCGCCGTCATCACCACAACCGGCCGCAATGAAATCGAACTGGTGATTGACGGCAGCGCCATCGAGACCGATCCCCGCCTCACCACGCTGATCGAAGCCCTGAGCTTGAGCGCAACACTACGCCTGGAGGAAGCCGGCTGGCGCGTGCCGGCCCTCTCGCTTCGCTCGACACGCCTGTCACTCGAGGCCCAGGCGCAGGGCAGTTCCGGCGAGGACTGGCAAGCCAGCGGCGATCTGGCATTCTCCGGTGCGCTTGAAGGGGTGGCGCTGAGTTTTGCCGGCGGGCTGGCGACCGGCTTTGAACTCGACTCGGTCGGCGGGCTGATCAGCGCCCGAACGGTCACGGCCACCGAAACAATCTTGCTGGGCGAGACCCGGTTCAATGTCCCGCGCCTGGCTCTCAATGCCGAATATGATGACGGCAATCTCTCGGCCGACTGGACACTCGCCGGCCGTTATGAAACCCGCGACCTCCTGCTCGCCGGCACGGCCGAGCAGGCCGGCGCGGACTGGACGGTCGCGGTGCGCGACAGTCAGTTCGGCCCGTCTGTGATCGAAGCCGATGCCAGCATCGACCAGGACCGGCTCCAGATCAGCCTGCTGGCCGGCACCCAGGCGCGCTGGTCGCTCTCAGTCGAATACAATGCCGCGCTCGAGGCTCTTCTCGACGGCAATTTCGATGCCCGGCTCGGCGTCCGGGACATGGTCGGCGGCAATTTCATTCTGACCGACGCCCAGGTCTCGCTGAGCGGGCCGATGGCGGGTCTTGCCCTGGAGGCCGACCTCTCCGGCCTGGCCGGCGTCCCCTTTGATCTCAATGCCACGGGCATGGTCAGTATCACCGAGAGCGGATTGCGCGCCGAATTGCGCCCGGCCGGCCATCTCGGCGCCAATGCCTGGGAGACCATGGAGCCCGTCCGCGCCGTGATCGAAGGCGAGCATCGCGCGCTGGGCGGCCAGATCAGTTTCGGCGGCGGAGAGCTCGGCGCACACTGGCAGGAAAACGCTGAACGCGCGCAGCTCGATATCGCGATCAGCCGCCTGCCTGTGGACTTGATGGTCGACCTCGCCGGATTGCCGGCGGTGGACGGCATGGTCGATGCGAGCGCCGCCCTGCAACAGACCGATGGTATCTGGCGCGGCGGTGCCGAGCTGGTGGCGAGCGGCCTGACCGCCGCATCGCTGGCAGATGCGCCGGATTTGCGGATCGAAACCCGCCTCACGCTTGGCGAGGACACGCAGATCGACACACGCGCTACCGGTGGCGGATTGACCGCGCGCGCATTCCTGACCCGTTTGGGCGCTACCACCGATCTGCTCGCCATTCTCGACGGGCCGGAGGCGGTGATCAATGGTGGTATTGAGGCCAGCGGTGAAATCCAGTCGCTGACCGCGTTGCTCTTGCCGATCGGGACATCACTCGCGGGCGATGCCGATATTGATCTCATGATTTCCGGGACGCGCAGCGCCCCCGAAATCGACGGCTCCATCGCCCTGCAGAACGGCCGGTTCAGCGCCGCCGATAGCGGCACCGATATTCTCGATATCCAGTTGCTGGCGCATGTGCATAACAGCGAGGTCGAGCTGGAGAGTTTCAGCGCCAGCGATGGCTCGACGGGCCAGATGCGGGCCAGCGCAGCCGGCCGGATCACCGCGCAGGGTCCGCGCGGCCAGGCCGACATCACTTTCGAGAATTTCATCGCCACCCGGCGGCCCGACCTGACCGCACGCATGACCGGCCAGACCCGCCTGACGATGGACGAGGACGGCCTGCTGGTCGCGGGGGAAACCCGGCTCGACCGCATCTATGCCCAGCCGCCGGCCAATGGTGTCGCCGCAATTCCCCAGATCGAGGTCACCGAACTCAATCTGCCAAAGAACCAGATCCGGGCCTCGCGGCCGCGCTTGCCGATCCGGCTCGATTACCGCGTCTATGCCACCGACCAGATCTATTTCAATTCATCGAGTTTCAACACTGAATGGCGAGCCGATATCCGCATTACCGGTCAGGCAAAGAAGCCCACCCTGACAGGGACGGCGAACCTGGTGCGCGGCTCGGCGACGGTGTTCAGCCGGCGCTTCACCCTGGAAGAGGGCGAGGTCCTGTTCAACGGTCCGCCGACCGATGCCCGGATTTCTCTACTGGCGCACTACCAACGCGAGGATTTCCAGGCCGATGTCGCCGTGTCCGGATCACTGATGTCGCCCACTGTCACACTGACCAGCATTCCCACCCTGCCGGATGACGAGATCATTGCCCGGCTTCTGTTCGACCGGTCGGCCAGCGAGCTGGGCCCGTTCGAGGCCGCCCAACTGGCGGCACAGCTCTCGGGCCAGGACATTTTCGGCTTCTTCGGGCGTTTCCGCGAACTGGTCGGCGTCGACCGGCTCGACATCGGGTCCGATGCCAATGGTGGCCTGACCGTCACCAGCGGCCGGCGGTTCGGCAATGATTTCTATGTCGAGGTCGAGAGCGCCGGCGCCGCGGCACTGAGTACGGCGAGCGTGGAATGGACACTGACGCCGCAGCTCAGCATTCTGTCCCGCCTCAGCGCCGACACCGAAGCGTCGGTCGCGATACGCTGGCGCCGCGATTATTGAGCCATTGACGCAACGCGCCCGGGCGGTCGCCTTGCACCACCAGTCGTGGCAGAGTAGGCAGCAAGAGGACGGCCCGGCAGCATCGCCGGTCCCGAAACGGACAAGAGCACGGGTGTTCAGGCATGGGTGATTTCTGGAAGCATATCATCAAGCCGAAGGGCCCCTGGGCTCACTGGCTGATCTTCATCAGCCTTCTGGGCATTGTCGCCGCCGGCGTCACCGGCAATCTGGCGATTGTCGCCCAATATCTCGATACTGAAGCGCTGACCTTCCGGACCGGTGAATTCCATGTCAGCCCGTATGACGCCCTGCGCGCGCTGGTATTGCTGGTCCTGATTTTCTGGGTGACGGCGGCAATCGCCGACCTGGTGCAACACCGGGTTCGCGGGCTTTCAAAACTGCACCCGACGACGCGGACCCTCGTCTCGAAAATCCTCCAGATCGCGATCTATATTATCGCGATTCTGGTCTCGATGGACGTGCTCGGCCTCAATCTGACAACGCTGACCGTGTTCAGCGGCGCGGTCGGCATCGGCATCGGCTTCGGCCTTCAGAATATCGCCTCCAACTTCATCTCCGGCCTGATCCTGCTGCTGGAACGCTCGGTCGATATCGACGATCTGATCGAATTGCCCGACGGGGTGACGGGCTTCGTGCGCAAATCGAGTGCGCGCTACACCCTGCTCGAAACGCTCGACGGCAAGGAAGTCCTGGTGCCGAACGAGGACTTCATCACCAATCGGGTCACCAACTGGACCCTCTCGACCAGCAAGGCCCGGGTCGAAATCAGCGTCGGCGTTGCCTATGGCAGTGATCTGGAACTGGCGCACAACCTCATTCTGGAAGCCGCCACCGAGCACGCGATGTGCATGAGCGAGCCGGCTCCGCAATGCTTTCTGCGCAATTTCGGGGACAGCTCGATCGACTTCATCCTGACATTCTGGGTCGAGGATATTGTCGCCGGCCGCTGGCGGCCGCAGAGCGATGTGATGTTCGCGATCTGGCATAAATTCCGCGATAACGGCATCGAGATTCCCTTCCCGCAGCGCGATCTGCATATCAAGAATGCGGCCGCGCTGAAGGAGGCGATCAATGCCCAATGAATTCGGCATTCTGCACGCCTGCTCGATCAATGGTGACGGGCGCGGCGATGTGCTGACAGGCGATGATGTCTCGCGCCTGATTCGCGACGAGGCGCTCGCCTGGGTCCATCTCGATGCCGGCCATCCCGGCGCACGCGCCTGGCTTGAACGGGAAATCACCTATCTCGACCCGATCATCATCAACGCCCTGCTGGCCGAGGAAACCCGGCCGCGCATGGTGATGTTCGAGCAGGGGGCATTGATGATCCTGCGCGGCGTCAATCTCAATGAGGACGCCCAGCCGGAGGACATGGTCTCGATCCGGCTCTGGATCGACGGTTCGCGCATTATCAGCGTGCGCCGCCGCCGGCTGAAAGCCGTCTCCGACTTGCGCGAACGCCTGGCCGAGGGCACGGGTCCCAAAAACGCCGCAGACTTCATCGCCATGCTCACCGCGCGCCTGTTCGAGCGCATGGAACCGGTGCTGACGGAATTGGACGAACGGCTCGACGATGTCGAGGAAGATGTGATGGAAGCGCCGACACCGGCCTCGCGCCAGGCCATTAACGGGCTGCGCAAGCAGGCGATCATGTTTCGCCGCTATATCGCGCCCCAGCGCGATGTCATCGCGCATTTGCGCACCTCCGAACTTCCCTGGCTCGACGCGATGAACAAGCGGCGCCTGCAGGAAAATCTCGATATGGTGATCCGCTATATCGAGGATCTCGACACGATTCGAGAGCGGGCCCAGATCGTCAAGGACGAGCTGGCCAATGGCCTGGCCGACCGGATGAACAAGAATCTCTACGTGCTGTCGGTGATCGCCGCGATCTTCCTGCCGCTGGGCTTCCTGACCGGTCTGCTCGGGATCAATGTCGGCGGCATTCCCGGTTCCGACAATGTCAGCGCCTTCTGGTTCTTCGTCGCCCTCCTGTTCGGGATTGGCGGCGTCCAGATTGCACTCTTCAAATATCTGAAATGGATCTAGCATGAGACGGGCGGCGCTATTGGCCGGTCTGGCTATCGCCATCGGCAGCCTACCGGTGATGGCGCAATCTGCGTCCGACCCCGCCCCTGGCGCCTGGCATGAACAGACAGACAGGGCACAAAGGCTGGACGCCAGTCCGGTCTGGACCGGCCCTGCCGCCGATCCGGCCCGGCTGAAGGGTCTGGTCACCGCGATCCGTGCATCGGCCAGCCACGGGCTCGATCCGCAAGACTATCACCTGGCCCGGCTTGAAGCGGTCGATTCCCTCCGGACCGATCCCGCCATCGACGCACTCGCGACCCGCGCCTGTCTGAGCCTGGCCGGCCATCTTCTGGCGGGCCGGTTTGACCCGGTCCGCTTCGAACCCGACTGGACAGCGCCGCGCCGCACGCGCGATCTGGGGGCCTGGTTGGCACAGGCCATGGCCGGTGGCGACATCGCCGCCCGTCTCGATGCCCTCGCCCCGGACGAGCCGGGCTATGCGGCCTTGCGCCATGCACTGGTGCACTATCAGGCGACCGTCGAAGCTGGCGGCTGGCCCTTGATCGAGGACGGGCCCGAATTGCGGCCTGGTGACCGGGGCCCACGCGTGGCGCAGCTGCGCGCCCGGCTGGAGGCCAGTGGCGATCTGGCACCGCTGCCAAGCCCCACCGAAGCCGGCGGTCAGGCAGGCGGCGCCAGCGACCTGGTCACGCCAGATCCCGCCAGCCCAGACCCCAC
>NZ_CAXBKN010000049.1:0-22386 GCF_963976135.1 uncultured Maricaulis sp. | reverse complement strand
CCGGCCATGGCTGCCGGTGCCCTGCCGCAAACCCACTGGTTACTGATCGCAGGCCCGCTGGCCATCATCGGCACCACGCTGGGCGCACGGCTGCTCGAGGTAATGAGCGATGTGCAATTCCGTAACTGGACGAAATGGATCGTGACAGGGATTGGCGCGATCTATGTGCTACGCGGAGCGCTTCTTCTGACCGGGATATGAGCCATGCAGATCGAGCCACGCATTCTGGAAAATGACATCGTCCGGCTGGAGCCGCTTGGCGGGGCGCATCGCGAGCAATTGCGGCCGCTGGCGGCGGAGGCCGAGCTGTGGGCGCTGACCTCGATCCGTGGCGACGGCCCCCATTTCGATGCCTGGTTCGATCTGATGCTGGCCGGCCAGGCCCGCGGCGACCAGATCTCGCACCTGGTGCGGCGCCAGGCCGATGGCGCGGCGCTGGGCCATAGCGCCTATCTGGGGATCACACCGGACCACAGGCGCCTTGAGGTCGGCTGGACCTGGTATTGCGCCGAAGCGCGCGGCGGCAAGGTCAATCCGGCCTGCAAACATCTTCTGCTCGGCCATGCCTTCGATGCCGGTGCCGAGCGGGTCGAGCTGAAGACCCATCACAAAAACCTGCGCTCACAGAATGCGATGCTGAAAATGGGCGCGACGAAGGAAGGCACGCTGCGCCATCACCTGCTGTGCTGGACCGGCGAGTGGCGGGATTCGGTCTACTTCTCGATGCTCAGGGATGAGTGGCCGGCAGCCCGGGCCGGGCTCGAGGCACGCCTTGCGGCCTGAGAGACAGGCCGGCGGCCGGGCGCGGTCAAGCCCCGTCGCTCTTCGCTTTTCGGCGCGCCCGGAAAAAGCCGCGCAGAAGCTGCGCACTTTCTTCGGCGAGGATGCCGGATGTGACCTGTGGCCGTGAATGACAGGTCGGCTGTTCGAAGAAGCGCGGACCGTGGGCCACGGCGCCGCCCTTGGCGTCTTCGGCACCATAAACCAGCCGGCCGATGCGCGCATGGGAGATGGCGCCGGCGCACATGGCGCACGGCTCCAGCGTCACAAACAGCTCCAGCCCGGGAAGGCGATAATTGCCCAGCTTGGCCCCTGCAGCGCGCAGGGCGAGTATTTCTGCGTGCCCGGTTGGATCATGACCGGCAATCGGGCTATTATGCGCGCTCGCGATGATCTCGTCCGTGGCCGGATCGACGATGATTGCACCGATTGGCGTTTCGCCGGCTTGTGCTGCCGATTGCGCCAGGCGTAGTGCCGCCTCCATAAACCCGGTATCTCGCGACGTTGTCATGGCGGCGGCGTAGAGCGCCAATGGGAAAGGGTCAAGCTTGACCGACGCAGTCCAGAGCGGCGAACGCATCGCCAAATACCTTGCCCGTGCCGGCGTCGCCTCGCGGCGCGAGATCGAGCGCATGATCGAGGGCGGCCGCGTCAAGGTCGATGGCAAGACGCTCGACACCCCGGCCTTCAAGGTGACCGGACAGGAAGTCATCATTGTCGATGGCATCACGGTCGAGACACCGGAGGCCACGCGTCTCTGGCTCTATCACAAGCCCGCCGGCCTGGTGACGACACATAGCGACCCGGAAGGGCGTGAGACGGTATTCGACAAATTGCCGAAGGAAATCGGACGTGTGATCTCGATCGGCCGGCTCGATCTGACGTCGGAAGGCCTGCTTCTGCTGACCAATGACGGCGCCCTCGCCCGTGCCCTGGAATTGCCTTCCACCGGCTGGACGCGGCGCTATCGCGCCCGCGCCTTCGGCACGATCGACAATGCAGCCATTGCCAAGCTACAGGCCGGCATCACGGTCGAGGGCATCAAATACGGCCCGATGGAAGTGGAAGTCGAGCGCGAGACCGGCTCGAATATCTGGCTGACCATCGGCATCAAGGAAGGCAAGAATCGCGAGGTTCGCCGCGCCCTCGATGCCGTCGGCCTGCGCGTCAACCGGCTGATCCGGATCGCCTATGGCCCGTTCCAGCTCGGCACAATCGACCGCGGCGAGGTCAAGTCCGTTGCCTCGCGCGTGCTCAAGGACCAGTGCGGGCATCTGATGGAAGCCGGACATGTGTTCGAGGAGCTCGCCGCTGCCAGCAGCCGCCCCGCCAAACGCCCGGCCAAGCGCACCATGGGCGGCGCAGGCCAGCCCGGCTTTGCCAAACCGGTCCAGTATCTGGAAGATTCGAAAAACCGCGGCCCACGCAACCGTCCGGATGACAAGCGTCCCGGTTCCAGACGGCCCGATGCCAAACGTGACGGAGCGAAACGCGCGGACCCGCGTGGTGGCCCGGCCGAGTCGGCCGAAGCGAAGCGGGGCGAAGGCCGCAAATTTGCCGGCAAGCCACCAGCAGGCAAAAGCCCCGGCGGCAAGCCGAAGGCCGGTTTCCAGCTGGCCGGCAAAAATCGCGGCGCGGCCGGCAAACCGGTGGGCAGTCCCGGCAGGCCCGGTGCCGACCGCAAGCCCAGAGGGCGGAGCTAGATCATGAGAATTGTCGGCGGTCTCTATAAGGGCCGAACCATTATTGCGCCCAAGGGCCGCACCACGCGCCCGACATCGGACCGCGCCCGCGAAGCGATCTTCAACGTGCTCGACCATGCTGAATGGGCCCCGCCACTGGTGGGTGCCCGCGTGCTCGACCTGTTCGCCGGCTCCGGCGGACTGGGGCTGGAAGCCCTGTCCCGCGGCGCGGCCTTCTGCCTTTTCGTGGATAGCGAGACGGCCGCCCGCACCGCGATCCATGAGAATATCCAGACGCTCAAACTCTTTTCCCAGACCAGCCTGCACCGCAAGGATGCCACCGCGATGGGCTCAAGACCCGCCGCCATGGCCGAGCCCTTCGATCTGGTCTTCATCGATCCGCCCTATGGCAGCGGGTTGGGCGAAAAGGCGCTGGCCAAATTGCTGACCGGCAATTGGGTTTCTCAAGATGCCGTCGCAATGCTGGAAGTCGGGATTGAGGAAAAGCCGGAAACGCCCGGCTGGATCCTGGCCAATGAGCGCGAATATGGCGCCGCCAAGGTGATGTTCCTCGAACGCGATAACTGAACCGCGAGGAATCCATTCGGATTTCATCGGCGGGCATTAACCGTAAATTCGAGTTTGGGCTGTATTCTCTGTGGGATAGCATTTTCGCTGGACCATGCGCGGCTGAGCCTCACGATGACAGGCATGCAACAACTCAGGGGCCTTCATCGCATCGCCCAGACCGCGGCCTCGGCCCGCGTGCTGAATCTGCACGAACTCGCCACCGCCAATGCCGCCAATCCGGAACACGCTGCCTTGCCGCTATTCAGCTGCCGGCGCCTGAATGAGGCGATCCTGCTGAAACACGCCCTGCGCGCCCAGGACCGTCCCTATGTGCTCACGCCGCGCGCGACGGCGACCAAGATCGTTTTCCCGATCAGCAAGTCCGACCTCAAGCTCGGCGGCTACAGCCTCTTCATCGAACAGCCCAATCTCGAGGCCGCCTTCCGCGAGGCAATGGGCGCGAACACGCCGATCGAGAACATCAATCGGGACATTGAATTGCTGCGCGAGATCGCACGTCTGCCGTCACTCGACCCCTATCTATTGCGCGATGTCGCGCAAGGTCTGGGCCGCAAGATTGCCGATTGCTATTTCAATATCTCGCCGCGGGATATTCGCGCCGTCCGAAACTTCCTGCATCATGATATGCGCGCCCTGGTCGAGCGGGCCAATGACGGCGCCGGTTTCGATACCGACCTGACGGCCGAGCGCCTGAGCCGGCTGATGATGGAGAATGCCGCCAGCCCGTCGCTCGCGCCCTTGCGCAAGGCCCTCAGATTCGGCACCGAGGATTTCGAGCTCTCCATGAAGGGCTGGAAGGGCGTGCTGTATTACAAATGGTGCTATGCGCGCCTCCTGCAGGGTTTCCCGGCCGTGGCGACACGGATGGCGAGCATGCGGCTTAACCGGCCGCGCCATGAGGACAAGGTCTATCTCTACGGGCTGGTGCGGCGCATCCTGCAGCAAATCGACGAGAATTTCGGGTCAGTCAAAGTCCATATCATTGGCTATGACGCCGCCTTCAAGGCCCTGATTGACGAGAATGACCCCATCCCCTTCCAGGACTTCCTGCGTTCGGCCAGCCGGTCCTTCGCCGAGATCGGACGCGCCATCGGCGAGATTTCCCATGCCTGCGATTTCTGGAACTACCGGCAGGGGCAGGACGCCGAGGCGCGGATCGATGTCGATATTGCGCATGAGCTTGTCGGTGAACTGGCCCACGCCCTGGGGCTGAGCTATGACGAGCCCTCCGCCATGAAGCGCCGCGCCTAGGGCGCAGCCGAAGCCCGGCACCGGCCGGCCTGCATCAGGCAACGCCCCTATCGCCGCCCGAACAAGCGCTCGATATCCGCCAGCTTCAGCTCGACATAGGTCGGACGGCCGTGATTGCACTGGCCGGAATGCGGTGTCGCTTCCATCTCGCGCAGCAGCGCATTCATCTCCTCGCCATTCAGACGCCGCCCGGCGCGGACCGAACCATGGCAAGCCATGGTGCCAACGACATCTTCGAGCTTTTCCTTCAGCGAGAGCGCCTGGTCATATTCGGCGAGGTCATCCGCGAGATCGCGGATCAGGCCCTGGACATTGAGTTTCCTGAGCAGGGCCGGTGTTTCGCGCACGGCGATTGAACCGGCCCCGAAGCTCTCGATCACCAGACCCAGTTCGGCCAGTTCATGGCTGCGATCGAGCAGGCGCTGGGCTTCGGATTCCTCGAGATCGACAATTTCCGGCACCAGCAGGCGCTGGCGCTGCACACCGGTCTCGGCCAGCATGGTCTTCATCCGCTCATAGACCAGCCGCTCATGGGCGGCGTGCTGGTCGACGATGACGATACCGTCGGCGGTCTGGGCGATGACATAGGTTTCGTGCAATTGCGCCCGCGCCGTGCCCAGCGGCCAGTCCGGCGCCGGGGCCTGCGGCGCAGCCTCCATGCCTTCGGCAAAGCCCGATGCGGGGTCCGGCGTCTCATCGCGTTCGATCCGCGCCGACATGCCCGGCTCGAACACGCCCGGCTGATGCGGTTCGGGCATGCGGCCCCACAGGGCCGAATGGGGCGAGGCCTGGTATTGGAGGCCCTGAGGCGGCCGATAGCCCTCGGGCCTCACCGCACCAAGAGCGTGGCCGGCAACCGTCGTGGAGGCCCGGTGACCGGCCCCGGCGAGCGCATGGCGCAGCGCGCCGACGATCAGCCCGCGCACCAGTCCGGCGTCGCGAAAGCGCACCTCGGCCTTGGCCGGGTGGACATTGACGTCGACCTGGCTGGTCGGCAGTTCAACATTGAGCGCAACGACCGGATGGCGGTCACGGGCCAGAAAATCCTGATAGGCACCGCGCACGGCGCCGCCGAGCAGCTTGTCGCGGACCGGACGGCCATTGACGAACAGATATTGGTGCATCGCATTGCCGCGTGAATAGGTCGGCAGGCTGGCAAAGCCGGATACCCTCACGCCCTCGCGCACCTGATCGACCTCCAGCGCATTGGCACCGAAATCGGCACCGATGACCGCCGTCATCCGCGCCTTGTGCGCCTCGGCATCATCGCCGCTCTCGGCAGCAATCGACAGGCGCTTGCGCCCGTCCTGCACGAGGAAGAAGCCGACATCAGGCCGCGACATGGCCAGGCGTTTGACGACATCGGAAATGCCGAGATTTTCAGCGCGCTCGCTCTTGAGAAATTTCAGCCGGGCCGGCGTCGCATAGAAAAGGTCGCGCACCTCGATGCGCGTGCCCGGGCGTCCAAGCGGGGCGATGGGGGCGACCTCACTGGCCTTGCCGCCCTCGACGCTGACCGACCAGGCATCCCCGGCCCCGCGCGCCTGGCTGATAATGGACAGACGGGCGATCGAGCCGATCGAGGGCAGTGCCTCGCCGCGAAAACCCATGGTGGCGATGTTGAGCAGATCGTCCTGGCCGTCCTCACCGAGGGGGAGTTTTGAGGTGGCGTGGCGCTCGATGCACAAGCCCAGCTCCTCGGCGCTCATGCCCTTGCCATTATCGTCGATCAGCAGGCGCGCAAGGCCGCCGCTGTCCGCGACGATATCGATCCGGGTGGCACCGGCATCGAGCGCGTTCTCGACCAGTTCCTTGACCACGGAGGCCGGCCGTTCGACCACCTCGCCGGCGGCGATGCGATTGACGGTCTGCGCGGGCAGGCGGCGGATAATGGGCTGGGTCATGGTCAAAGACATAGGGCCAACCTTTCGGCTGGCCCTGAGTCGGTCAAGTGTGCAGCGATGCTGCGATCAGAGGCCGGGCAGTTTCGGCAGCAACCGGCGATCATGTTCGATCTCGACATTGCCACCACCGGTGACGTTCAGGATCGATTCCTGACGCGCCGCCTCGGCCGCTGAATCGAGCGGTGTCGCATCGACAGGCGGGACGTATTCGCCATCGCGCCAGAACAGGACCTGGTCAGCAAAGCTGCGGGTCTTGTGCACGACGCCGGCGGTTTCGCCATCAATGATCGAGCGGATGAATGGATCGGCCGCGCCGCCGCCGGCATGGGCAACCAGCAGGGCCTCGGCATCGCTGCCCTGGAACTCACCCTGGGAACCAAGCAGGGCCGCGCGGGCCATCTGGTCGGGGTAGATCTCTTCCGGCCGCGGCGCGCCGGGACGCGGCGGGCGCAGATTGAATTCGGGCGGCACGCTGAGCGGCGCGATGGTGACGGTACGGAACTCGTCCGGCGTAACCTTCCCACCACCAAAGCCTTGCTCGACAGCGGCACAACCCGTCAGGGCGAAAGAGGCCGCAGCAGCGGCAATAAGTAGGGATGGCAAACGCATATGGACTTAGCTCCAGTCATTCTTCGGATCATATGTAGCGAAGAGTCTCACCGATCTCCAGCCCTCAGACCATTACATCTTGGTGGGACGCTTTTCCCGGTCGAAAACGAAAACATCCAGCAGGATCGCCGCGACCCCCAGATTGATGCCGACATCGGCGATATTGAACACCCAGGGAAACATCATGCCGGAGAAATTCAGGAAGTCGGCGACCGCGCCATAGAGCGCCCGGTCGATCGCATTGCCCAGAGCGCCGCCAATGATCAGGCCGAAAGCGATCGCCTGCCAGCGCCGCACGGCCTTGAACGGCCCCAGCGATAACAGGCCGGCGATCAGCGCCATGGCGACAATCACCGAGAAACCGACCAGCAGGAAGCGGCCGAGCATGCCGTCCGCCCCGAGCAGGCCGAAGCTGACGCCCTTATTCCACACCATGGTGAGGTCAAAGAAAGACGAGATTTCGATATGGCCGCACGTATTGACCATGCCGGACCGGGCCAGCGCGTCGGCGCGCTGGAAATCCAGGCAACCGGGCGGCGAAAAGGCCAGGCGGTCCAGCACCAGCCATTTGCTGAGCTGGTCGAGCACCAGCACGGTGCCCGCCAGGATCAGGCCCAGGCGGGCATCGGCGGTGACGCGGATCGCCGCAAGGACGCCCTTCAGGCGATCAAGCATTCATCGCATCCCAGTGAGCGACAGCTTCGGCATCGCGCGGGCTGAGATCCGGATAGCGGCCATCGGCGCCAATCTCGGTCGAATATTTCCACGAGCGCGCGCATTTGCGACCGACAGCGCGGCCGGGGATGACAACAATATCGGCGACATCCTCAAGCCGGAATCCGGCCTCCGGAGCCTCGCCATCGATCAGGTACGCCTGGCTGGTGATGCCGATTTCGGCCAGGTATTCATCGACATCGCCATCGGCCTCGGCCGCCAGGGCAGCGCGATAGGACGGGTCCGTGACAAAGACTTGCGGTGCGGCCTCGAGGCTGGAACCGATGCGCTTTTCGCGGCGCTCGACTTCCAGTGCCCCGTTCACGACCCGGCGCAGGCGGCGAATGGTCTGCCAGCGCTCGGCACGGCTGCCATCATGCCAGTCGGCCGGCGTGTGCGGGAAGGTGCGCAAATGCACACTGTCCGTGTCCGAGGGATGCAGGCCGAGCCAGACCTCTTCCATGGTGAAGGGCATGATCGGTGCCAGCCAGGCTGTCAAACGGTCGATCACTTCATTCATCACCGTCCGCGCGGCGCGCCGGCGCAGGGCGTCGGGGCGGTCGCAATACAGCGCATCCTTGCGGACATCGAGATAGAAGGCCGACAGGTCGACGACGCAGAAATTGAACAGGGCCGAATAGACTTTCTTGAAATCATAGGCGGCATAGCCCTCGCGCACGATGCCATCGAGTTCATGCAGCCGGTGCAGTACCCAGCGCTCCAGCGATGGCATCTGATGGTGCGGCACGGTCTCCGACTCCCCGAAACCATCGAGGGCGCCGAGCACATAGCGCATCGTATTGCGCAGCTTGCGATAGGCATCGACGCTGGTCTGGAGGATTTCGTCGGAGATGCGCAGATCGTCGGTATAGTCCTGGCCGGCGGCCCACAGACGCAGGATCTCGACGCCATATTTCTTGGCGACATCGTCCGGCGCGACGACATTGCCGAGCGATTTGGACATTTTGCGGCCATCGCCGGCCATCACGAACCCATGGGTGAGCACCCCATCATAGGGCGCACGGCCGCGCGTGCCGCAGCTTTCAAGCAGGGAAGACTGGAACCAGCCGCGATGCTGGTCGGAGCCCTCCAGATAGAGATCGGCGGGCCATTTCAGGTCCGGGCGCGGCTCCAGCGCAAAGGCGTGGGTACACCCGCTGTCGAACCAGACATCGAGAATGTCGGTGACCTTCTCGAAGGCCTCCGGATCATACTCCTCACCGAGGAATTCAGCCGCCGGGCGTTCGAACCAGGCATCCGCCCCGTCCTCCTCAACGGCCTTGATGATCCGGGCATGGACCTTGGGATCATTGAGAACGCGCTTGGTGCCCGCCTCGACAAACAGGGTCAGCGGCACGCCCCAGGCGCGCTGGCGCGAGACCAGCCAGTCCGGCCGGCCCTCGACCATGGCGCGAATGCGGTTCTGTGCCACTTTCGGCGTCCACTCCGTATCGCCGATCGCTTTCAGCGCGACGTCACGCAAGGAGCGGCCATCCTGCATCGGCCGGTCGATGGCGACGAACCATTGCGGTGTGTTGCGGAAGATGACCGGTGCCTTCGAGCGCCAGGAATGCGGATAGGAATGCTCCAGGCGGCCACGCGCCAGCAGCCGGCCCTGGGCGATGAGGGCATCCATCACCGCCTTGTTGGCCGGACCGTCCTGGCCCTGTTTCTTGCCGTCGACCCGGATGATGTGCAGGCCGCCAAACAGCGGGATATTGTCGTAGAAGGCACCGTCCTCCCCCACCGTCTGCGGCACAGGCATGTTGCGGTCATGCCATTCCGGATGCGCCATCCAGGCGACATAGTCCTCGGCGCCATGGCCCGGCGCGGTATGGACAAAGCCGGTCCCGGTCTCGTCGGTCACGTGGTCGGCGGCGAGCAATGGCACGCCATAGCTCCAGTATTTGTCGGCGTCGGCGAGCGGATGGGCGCAAACCAGGCCTTCCGGATTGACGGACATGATCCGGTCCGCGCGGGTGATTTTCGCGGCGGCGGCGGTCTCTTCCCACAGATTATCGGCGACGATCAACCGGTCACCCGGCATCGCCCAGGGCTGGAAATCGCTCTCGCCCATCGCCGTGACTTCATACAGGCCATAGCTGATATCGGGGGAATAGCAGATCGCGCGATTGGCCGGGATGGTCCAGGGCGTCGTCGTCCAGATCACGACCTGGGCGCCGATACACGGTGACGGGATGGCCGAACCGTCCTTGCGCAGACCGCGCAGCGGGAAGCGGACATGGATCGTGGTCGAGACCTTGTCGTGATACTCGACTTCGGCCTCAGCCAGCGCGGTCTGCTCGACCGGTGACCACATCACCGGGGCCGAGCCGCAATAGACCAGGCCCTGCTTCACGAAGCTGAGGAATTCACGCACGATCGCCGCTTCGGATTCATAGGCCATGGTGGTGTAGGGATCATTCCAGTCACCGACACCGCCGAGACGCTTGAACTCCTCGCGCTGGACATCGATCCAGCCTGCGGCATAGGCGCGGCATTCGGCGCGGAATTCCTTGGTCGGCACGTCATTCTTGTTCCGGCCCTTGGAGCGGTAGAATTGCTCGACCTTCCATTCGATCGGCAGGCCATGACAATCCCAGCCCGGACGATAGGGCGCATCGAACCCGGCCATCTGGCGGGAGCGCACCACGAAATCCTTCAGGATCTTGTTCATGCCGGTGCCGATATGGATGTGCCCATTGGCATAGGGCGGACCATCATGCAGCACGAAGCGGGTCTGCTTGCTGCTCTGCTCACGCAGGCGGCGATAGAGGTCCAGCTTGTCCCAGCGTTCGAGCCAGAGCGGCTCCTGCGCCGGCAGGCCGGCGCGCATCGGGAAATCGGTCTTGGGCAGGAACAGGGTCTGGCGATAGTCGCGGCTATCGGCGGTGTCGGTTCCGGTATCAGCGGGCTTATCCGTCATCGGATCAGGTCCTTGCGGTCAGTATCGTGGAAAGATCTGGAGGAGAGGCAGTCTCCCGGAACCGCGCGGGATCAATCCCGGCGGCCCGGGCCGCTAATTCGCCGGACAAGCGACGCCCCAGACGGCTCCGCAGCAGATATCTTCAATCGGAAACAAACCATGCTCCGCATATATCCGAGCCCGTCAGGCCGGTCCAGCCACACGCTTCAGCACGTCGCGGGCACGGGCGGCGTCGAGCGCGATTTGCGCCTTGAGCGCATCGAGACCGTCAAAGCGGTGTTCGGCGCGCAAATGGTCATGGAATTCCACCGCCAGTTCGCGGCCATACAGGTCGCCCTCAAAGTCCAGCAAGTGAACTTCCAGCACTTCCGTGACGCCATCGACCGTCGGCCGCTTGCCGATATTGGCCACGGCAGGGCGAACGGCCGGCTCGCCATCAATCCCGACCAGGACGGCATAGACGCCATAGGCCGGGCGGACATAATCGCCCATATCGATATTGGCCGTCGGGAAACCGATGGTGCGGCCGCGCTGATTGCCCTGGACGACCACGCCATCAACCGCCCAGCGGGCGCCCAGCAATTCGGCGGCAGCCTGCATATTGCCATCATGGATCGCCTTGCGGATTCGCGTCGAGGAGACCTTGTCGGAGCCATTGCCGGTCAATTCGGCAAAACTGGAGCGAATGCCCCGCGCCGTGCATAACTGCGCCAGCTCAACGGTCGAACCGGCCCGGCCCGCGCCGAAACGGAAATCGGAGCCGGTGACGATACCGCCAATGCCGAGCCCGTCGGCCAGAACCGTCTGCACGAAAATCTCCGGTGTCATCTGCGCCATTGCCGCGTCAAATTCGAGGATATGCAATTGCGCAACCCCGAGCGCGTCCAGCGTCGCATCGCGCCGTGCCGGGCTCATCAGGCGGAAGGCACGCGCTTCCGGCGCGAAATAGCGTCGCGGGTGTGGCTCGAACAGGGCAACGCCAAGCTTGGCGCCTTCATCTTCGGCCAGGCGGCGCGCAATATCGAGCACGGCGCGATGGCCCAGATGCACGCCGTCGAAATTCCCCAGCGCAACGACGGCGCCGCGCTGGTCCGGCCCGAGCCGGTCATATCCATGGAAAGTCCGCATCAAGACCTATTCTACCGGCTTGCGGCGCCGCTTGCGCACCATGACTTCTGCCTCGGCCTGCATCGCGACCTTGCCGTCGACAGTGCAGACGCAATCCATCACCAGGCGACGGGCCTTGATGTCGATCTCCTTGACCGTGACCCTGGTGAGCACTTCATCGCCGATCCGCACCGGCTGGAAGAAGCGCATATTCAGCGCGAGGAAGATTGCGCCCGGTCCGGGCAACTGGTTCCCGAGCACGCCGGAAATGTGGGAGGCGACCAGGGCGCCATGCACAATCCGTCCGCGGAACGGGGTCGAACGGGCGTAATCCTCGTCCATATGGACAGGGTTATAATCGCCGGAGACCTTCGCAAACTGGTCCAGATCGGCTTCCACAACGACTCGTGCTGCTTCCGCAGACTGGCCGATTTGCATGTCTTCCAAGGCGATTCCAACGATTTCAGCCATGAGTCTCTCCGTCTCTTCGCACGCTTTAACCGATTTTTATCCGCAGTTGTCTAGGGTCATTGGTGAAGACAGCGGAACAAGCTGTCCCAGGAAACACGCCGAGTGGATGGAGACTTAGCATGGCTGTCGATATGACAATGTCGATCCTGGTCGTGGACGACTACAAAACCATGATCAGAATCATACGCAACCTGCTCAAGCAGATTGGGTTCGAGAATGTAGATGATGCCGCAGACGGGCAGGAAGCATTCGCGAAAATGCAGGAAAACAAATACGGGCTGGTCATATCCGACTGGAACATGGAACCGATGACGGGCTATGAGCTTCTGCAGAAGGTTCGCGCAGATGAGGGCATGAAAGCCACGCCCTTCATCATGGTGACCGCAGAATCCAAAACCGAGAATGTTGTGGCCGCGAAACGCGCCGGCGTGAACAACTATATCGTGAAGCCCTTCAATGCCGGCACTTTGAAATCGAAGATGTCCGCTGTTCTTGGTGACTTCTAGGCCTTGGCCTCGACGACCCGTTGTATGAACCTGTTGAGCAAGGAGGGCCCCATGCCCGCCGCCAATGTCGCCGCGCAAGTCCGCACATCGCTCGCCTCGCTGAAGGCTGGCGATCTGCAAGGTGCGCAGATCATGGAAGTTCTGAAGCTGGCCCACCAGCTGACAGATACGATGAAGCTGTTTTTCAGCTCCCTCGACCAGTCGATCTGCCAGGAATTCAATTATATTGCCGAATACATCTCGCGCACACGCAATGAGATTGCCGCCCTGCGGCCCAATGACATCAAGACCGAACGCATCCCGACAGCCGGGGCCGAGCTTGAAGCGGTCGTTGGTGACACAGAGAAGGCGACCGAGACGATCATGTCGGCCGCCGAGGACGTCTTGTGTGATGATAGCGAGGATTTCGAGGCTTATCGCGCCAATGTCGAAGCACGCATGATGACCATTATCGAGGCCTGCAGCTTTCAGGATCTTGCCGGTCAGCGCGTTTCGAAAGTGGTCAACAGCCTGCGCCATGTCGAGGACCGTGTGGCCCGTTTCGCCGAGGTGATGGGCGTGCGCGATGCCGAATTCGCACCGCAGGAAGAGACCGCAAAAGAAAAGCGCGACCGGGAACAATTGCTCAATGGCCCGGCCATGGGCGGACCAGAGACCAGCCAGGACGATATCGATGCGATGTTCGCAGCGATGGACGCGCCACCGGTCAATGATCTCGACCAGGGTTCCATCGACTCACTGTTTGACTGAGGCCGTGTCATTGGCCGGCAAGCCAATGCGACGGGCCTAGGCCGACCAGACCAGTCTGGACGCCCACCAGCGGGCATGCACGTCATAGCCATCCAGCATGCCAGCGACAGTCTCGGAATCGAGACTGTCGCTGTTCAGGTCTGCGCCATGGATGCCGTCGGCGATAAACAGGGCATCAATTCCGATCCGCACTGCACCGGCAATGTCGGTTTCCGGACCATCGCCAACCGCCAGCACGCGCCGCGGGTCGAAAGCCCGGCCCGAAGCTTCAAGCCGGGCCCGCGCCAGATCATAGATCGGCCGGTGCGGCTTGCCGGCCACGATGCTGCGTCCGCCCATCTGCGTGTAGAGACGCGCGATCGCGCCGGCGCAATAGACCAGGCGCTCGCCGGATTGCACAACAATGTCGGGATTGGCGCAGACCAGATCGAGATCGCGCTCCAGCGCCGCCTCCAGCACCGCGCGATAATCCTCCGGCTTGCCATTCCAGTAATCGTCCGGCCCGGTGCAACTGATGAAGTCCGCCGCCTCGATACCGGTGAATTCGATCGCCAATCCTTCATAGAGTTCGTCATCGCCATCCGGCCCGATCCGCAGGGCGCGGCCAGGCATGCGCACGGCGAGCTCCGTGTGGATGGCATCGCCGGAGGTCACGATCGCATCGACGCTGCCCCCGGGCATGCCCAGCTGGTCAAGATGGGCGGCAAGTCCGCGTGCACGCGCCGGTGAATTGGAGACGAGGCAGACAAAACCACCCGATTGGCGAAAGCGCACCAGGGCATCAAGGGCATCGGGCAGGAGCCGGCGGCCATCGCGGATCACCCCCCAGACATCGCAATACAGGACGTCATAGCGGTCACGAAGCTCGGACAGGGTTGCGGGTTGGATCATGGACGGGTTGAAGCAGCGCGGCCCGGTCAGGTCAACTACTGCCAGCTAGCCAGCCATGCGGATGACATTGCCGGTCTCGTCGAGCGCCTCATCACGCACCGGGCGTGGTTCACCGAACAAATGGCCCTGGCCGAAGGCGACGTCGAGCTCGAGCACCTCGACGACAGTCGCCTCGGTCTCGACCTTGTCGACGATCAGATCAATGCCATGACGGGCGAAGACGCCGGCCATGTCTTCATGCGCAATCGACCCGGCTTCAAGCCCGGCGATCGATTCATAATTGTTGACGGCATCGAGCAGGCGCTGGCCGGCAATCTTGACGAAGCGCACACCGGCGCGCTGCATCTCGTTGAGGTCGAGATCGACATCCGTCACCTGATCAACCGAGAATCGGAAACCGAAATCGACCATGCGCGACATATTGCGGGCCGCGATCGCATTGCGCTCGATGAAGGCACGCTGCGGGATTTCGAAAATCAGGGCACCGGCCAGATCATTATTCTGGCGGATGAAGTCGAGAAAGGACGGGAAGAAGCTCTCATCGGCCAGCGAATTGGGCGAGACATTGCAGAAAATCCCGACGCGGCGATCCTGCTGCGTCAGGCGCCGCAGGATCTGCACGCAACGGAAGAGCAGAAGATTGTCGACCTCCGTCATCAGCCCGGCGCGTTCGGCCACCTCGATGAAGACGCTCGGTGCCAGCACACGGCCGGCCGCATCGCGCAGCCGCGTGAAACTCTCATAGAACATGATCCGCCGCTGCGGCAGGGTGACAATGGGCTGAAGGTAGAGATCGACGCGATTGGCCTGCAGGGCTTCACGCACCACATCAATGCTCACCGTCTTGCCGCTGGCTTCGGCCGGCTGTCCGGCACGGTCGGGGATCGGTTCGCCAACCCGGCGCACCAGATCCTCGAGAACCTTGACCTCATGCACGAAGGCATTATCGCGTTCGACCGCTTCGCAGCGCAGCTCGTCGGTAATTTCATCGAGCCGGCGCTGGGCGGCCTCGAATTCCTCGGCCAGGGCGAGATTGGCCGATTTGAGACCGCGGATCTCCTCTTCGGTGGTCCGGCGTTCATGCGCATGCGTCGCAGCAGAATGCGCCATGCCGGCCACGATGAAGACGATCGCGCCCATCATCCACGCCGTCGCCGTCGACATCAGCCCGAAATATTCGAAGCCGATCGCCGCAACGACCGCAATCATCACATAGGTCAGCAGAATGAGAATGTCTGATGCGCGGGGCATGGGCAGCCTTGTTGAACCGGGTTTGCCGAAAACGAATCGGTGGCAATACCGAACCCTAGGCTGATCCCGCACCGGTTGTCGTTTGGTTAATGAAGGTAAACCCGTGCACGCGCTCGCTTTTGTCCGCAAGAAAAAGGCGGCCCACCCGGAAGTGGACCGCCTTCGTCATTCCAGGCTCAGGCCTGATCAGGAGACGGTGTGCGGACGGATCAGGATTTCCACACGCCGGTTGCGGGCGCGGCCCTCGGCCGTGTCATTGCTGGCAATCGGCGAACGCTCGCCCATGCCGGCAATGTAGAAACGGTCGCGCAACACACCCTGGGAGATCAGATAGCTGCCGACCGACGAGGCGCGCTGCTCGGACAGACGCTGGTTATAGTCGTCAGGCCCGGTCGAATCGGCATGGCCGACCACGTCGACATAAGTGGCGGGATAGCGGTTCAGGACCTCGGAGGCATCATTGAGAATGCGGTAGAAGTCCGGCTTGATCGACGAGGAATTGGTGTCGAAGGTGACATCGCCCGGCATGATCAGCAGGAGATCATTGCCCTGGCGGCGCACGCCGACGCCGCTGTCGGACATGGCTTCGCGCATCGCCGTTTCCTGGCGATCCATATAATTGCCGATTCCGGCCCCGGCGAGACCGCCAATGCCGGCGCCGATCAGGGCGTTGGTCCGGCCTTCCTGGGAATCGGAAGTATTGGTGAGATAGCCCAGCGCCGCGCCCGCGGCGGCGCCGATCAGCGCGCCGCGTCCGGTGTAATTCGGGCGGACTTCGCCGGTATAGGGGTCAGTGGTGGTGCAGGCCGTCATGGCCAGGGCAGCCAGGGTTGTCATCAGCGCAGTACGGATCTTCATCGGTTCGACCTCTCAGCTTAGCGGCCCCGTGGGCCGTCAGAGCGTCCATTAACACAGGCATTGATTAGGAGCGATATCAATCACGCGATGAACGGAAAATGACCGGGGCCGGAGGCGCCGCCGGAATTCCCCCGAACAGCGTACATCGCCGCCCTTGACGCCGTCACATCGACTGCTTATCTGCCCCTCTGTTAGCAGTCGGCGAACGTGAGTGCCAAACACTCTGCCGGGCTGTTTTTGATTTTCTGTCCTCTTGTTGGAGATACGCCAAGATGAGCTTTCGTCCTCTGCACGACCGCGTCCTTGTGAAGCGCCTCGAAGAACAATCCAAATCCAAAGGCGGGATCATCATCCCCGACACCGCCAAGGAAAAGCCCCAGGAAGGCGAAATCGTCGCCGTCGGATCCGGCGCGATCAAGGATGACGGCTCCGTCCGTCCCCTCGACGTCAAGGCCGGCGACCGCATCCTGTTCGGCAAATGGTCCGGCACCGAGGTTACCCTCGACGGCGCCGAGCTGATCATCATGAAAGAATCCGACATCCTGGGTATTGTTGGCGCCTGAGCGGCCGCCCCGATCCCTTCTGACCCACTCTAGCAAACGGAAAAAATCCCATGGCTGCTAAAGACGTACTCTTCGGTTCCGACGCCCGTGAGCGCATGCTGCGCGGTGTCGATATCCTGGCTAACGCCGTCAAAGTGACCCTCGGCCCGAAAGGCCGCAATGTCGTTCTGGAAAAATCCTACGGTGCCCCACGCACCACGAAGGACGGCGTTTCGGTCGCCAAGGAAATCCAGCTCGCCGACAAATTCGAGAATATGGGCGCACAAATGCTGCGCGAAGTGGCCTCGAAGACCAATGACGAAGCCGGTGACGGCACCACGACCGCTACGGTCCTGGCCCAGTCCATCGTCCGCGAAGGCATGAAGTCGGTTGCCGCCGGCATGAACCCGATGGATCTGAAGCGCGGCATCGACAAGGCCGTTGCCCTCGTCGTCGCCGAAATCAAGGCCTCCGCCACCCCGATCAAGGGCCAGGCCGAGATTGCCCAGGTTGGCACCATCTCCGCCAATGGCGCGACTGAAATCGGTGACATGATTGCCCGCGCCATGGAAAAGGTCGGCAATGAAGGCGTCATCACGGTTGAAGAAGCCAAATCCCTCGACACCGAACTCGATGTCGTCGAAGGCATGCAGTTCGACCGCGGTTACCTGTCGCCTTACTTCATCACCAATGCAGAGAAAATGAATGTCGAGCTCGAAGAGCCCTACATCCTGCTGCACGAGAAGAAGCTGACCTCGCTTCAGCCGATGCTGCCAATCCTGGAAACCGTCGTTCAGTCGGGCCGTCCCCTGCTGATCATCGCGGAAGACGTCGAAGGCGAAGCGCTGGCGACCCTCGTGGTCAACAAGCTGCGTGGCGGCCTGAAGATTGCGGCCGTCAAGGCACCGGGCTTCGGCGATCGCCGCAAGTCGATGCTGGAAGACATTGCCATCCTCACCGGTGGCCAGGTCATCTCTGAAGATCTCGGCATCAAGCTCGAAACCGTCACCCTCGACATGCTCGGCACCGCCAAGCGCGTCGGCATCACCAAGGACGATACCACCATCGTTGACGGCGCCGGCGAACGTGCCGCGATCGAAGCCCGGGTCACCCAGATCCGTCGCCAGGTCGAAGACACGACCTCCGATTACGACCGTGAAAAGCTGCAGGAACGTCTGGCCAAGCTGGCCGGCGGTGTTGCCGTGATCAAGGTCGGCGGCGCGACCGAAATGGAAGTGAAAGAGAAGAAGGACCGCGTCGACGACGCCCTCAATGCGACCCGTGCGGCCGTTGAAGAAGGTATCGTTCCAGGCGGCGGCGTTGCGCTGCTGAAAGCCTCTCTGAAGCTTGTCGGCCTGAAGGGCGACAATCCTGACCAGACCCAGGGCATCGCGATCATCTCGCGCGCCCTGCAGTCCCCGATCCGCCAGATCGCCGAAAATTCCGGCGTCGAAGGCTCGATCGTGGTCGGCAAGGTGATGGAAAATGCCTCCCTCACCTTCGGCTTCAATGCCCAGACTGAAGAATATGGCGACATGCTCGAATTCGGCGTGATCGACCCGGCCAAGGTCGTCCGTACCGCTCTGCAGGATGCCGCTTCGGTTGCCTCCCTGCTGATCACCACGGAAGCCGCTGTTGCGGATTCGCCGAAAGAAGAAGGTGCCGGTGGCGGCGGCATGCCGGACATGGGCGGAATGGGCGGCATGGGCGGCATGATGTAATCATGCCGTTCGGCTCACGCTGAACGCACAAGGACAAGGCCGCTCCCGACGGGGGCGGCCTTTTTCTTTGCCCTGCTCTCCTTGCCCTGCACGGGATGCCGCGCAGCCTCAGCCGAGCGGGACGCCCGTGGAGAATTTGTGCGTCGTGAAAACCACCGAGGTCTCATAGCGCTTCACGACCGGATCGCCGAGCAGGGTCGTCTGCGCCCAGGCCTCGAATTCACGCAGATCGGGGGCGTGGACGATGAGGATGAAGTCGACCTCGCCGGCAATGGAATAGCATTGCGTCACCCGCTCGCTCGCAACCATCTCCTCCCGGAAACGCGCATAAGCCCCGGCGCTGTCCTCGGCGAAGATCACCGAGACGACCATGGTCTGCCCCAACGCGTCACGGTCCAGCAATGCAACATCGCCGCAGATAACGCCCTCATTGCGCAGCCGGTCGAGCCGCCGCCGCACCGCCGTCTCCGACAGGTTCACCCGGTGGGCGATCTCCCGGTTCGGCAGACGATTATCCGCCTGGACGACGGCGAGAATGGCGTGGTCGAATGCGTCCAGCATGGCGTATCCTTGTTGCATCACCGCGAAGGTCGGCGAATTTCGCCGCTTAACGCACGAAATTCGCCCATTCCCGGCGGGCGATTACGTCTAGTCTCACACTCCCTCTCAAACAAGCTACGAGTCGCCATGTTTTCCGCCCCGCGTTTTCTGATCGCCGCAGCCACCGCCCTCGCCTCGCTGACAGGTGCCTGCACGGCCCAGCCCGTCGCCCCGGACGATGCTTCCCTGAACAGCCGCATCGCGGCGCGCATTGACGAAACCCTCGCCGAAGGCGTGGCCGGCGCCATTGTGCTGCTGGAGATGGACGGCGAACGCCAGGTGTTCAGCCGCGGTCTCGCCGATCGGGCAACGGGCGAAGCCATGGCGGATGATAATCGGCTGCGCATGGCCAGCGTCGGCAAGCTCTACACGGCGGCGATAATCCACCGGCTAATGCTCGATGGCCAGATCGATCTCGACCGCACGGCGGCCGATTATGTCGAACCCGCCCGCATCGAAGGCATCGCGAATGTGGACATCGCCACCATCCGGCAATTGCTCAACCACACCTCCGGCATACCCGATTATTATGACGACGCGTGGGAGGCGCAGGTCAGCACCATTGCGAGAAACACCGCTGATACGACACTGGACCATATCCGGGGCCGTGAGGCGGATTTCGCGCCCGGCGAAGACTCTGGCTATTCCAACAGCAATTATCAGCTGCTGGGTCTGGTCGCCGAGGCGGTGACCGGGCAGCCGCTCGGAGACTTGATGGACAGCATCATCTTCACACCACTTCAGCTGCAGGCGACCGGCTATAATGTGTATGGCGACCCGCATGACCGCATCCACGGCTATGGCCGCGGCGATGACGCGGATTTCGACACCTTCACCCTGCAGGACAATAACGGTGCCGATGGCGGCGTGCTGGCGACAGCGAATGATGCCGCAACCTTCCTCGACGCACTATTCGCCAGCGATGGCGCCCTGGCCGAGATCGGTGTTTCCATGCTCTCCGACAAGATCGACCGCGGCAATGGCCGCTATCGTGCCCTCGGCCCGACCTATGTCGAACACGAGTCCGGCCTGACCCTCGTGACCCATAGCGGCTATATCGACGGCTATGTCACCACGGTCGTGCGCGTGCTGTCGCCCGACATCACCGTGATCGTGCATCTCAATTGCAGCGAGCCGCAGCTGGCCGGAACATTGGCGCGGGACATGCTCTTCATGCTGGCAGCGGAGGGCGAAGGCTAGGTCCCTCCGGGACGGCCCTTTTCTTTGCTGTCTCCCGCCACGGCGTGCGCTATGATGTGCGCAACAGACATTTTGGGGAGATCAGCATGAAGTATTTCGCAATCAGCGCGGCATTCGCGGCGGCGTTCGGGCTGGCGGCCTGCCAGCCCGCTGACCAGGCGGCCCCCGCAAACATCGAAGCAAGCGCCCCGGCGGTCACGCAATATGATGCCGCCACCTTCTTCATGACGACCAGCTTCGGCATGGCCGACAGCAGCGGGCATGCCTTTGCGGCCTCCGACGGCCGCATCCTGATCTCCTCGGACGAAACCGGTGTCTTCAACGCCTATGCCGTCGATCCGGTCTCGGGCGATCGCGAGGCGCTGACCTCATCGACCACCAGCGCCACCTATGCCGTCAGCTGGTTCCCGAATGATGACCGCGCCCTGGTCACCGCCGATGGCGGCGGCGATGAGCTCAGCCATGTCTATGTGCGCGAACTCGATGGCCGTTTGAGCGATCTGACGCCGGGCGAAAACGTCAAAGCCCAATTCATCGGCTTCTCGCCCGATGGCAGCGATATCTGGATTGCGACCAATGCGCGGGACGCCGCCGCCTTCGATGTCTACCAATACGACACGCTGAGCTATGAAAGCAGCGTTCTGTTCGAGAACAGCGATACTCTGGCCATCAATGCCGTCAGCCCCGATGGCCGCTGGCTCGCCCTGGTGCGCAATCGCACCTCGGCCGACAGCGATATCCTGCTGGTCGATCTGGCCTCGGACGATCGGGAGCCGGTGCTGATCACCGCCCATGAGGGCAATATTGCCTACAGCGCCTATACCTTCACCCCCGACAGCAGCGCCCTGATCTATGCCACCGACGAATTCGGCGAGTTCTCCCAGGCCTGGTCGCATGACCTCGCCACCGGTGAGCGCGCGCCGCTGGTGACCGCCGACTGGGATGTCCAGTTCGTCACCTATTCGCCCTCGGGCCGCTTTCTGGTGACCGGCATCAATGCCGATGCCCGCACCGAGGTCAGCATCACCGATCTGGAGACCGGCGAAGCGCTCGCCCTGCCTGATCTGCCGGCCGGCGATCTCGGCGCGGTCCGCTTCTCGCGCGATGAAGGCTCGATCGCCTTCACCATCAATGCCGCGACCTCACCGTCAAACGTCCATCTCGTCGAACTGGCCAGCCAGGCCCACACCCAGCTCACCCAGGCGCTCAATCCGGCGATCAGCGAGGCCGACATGGTCGATGCCGAAGTGGTGCGCTTTGCCAGTTTCGACGGGGTCGAGATCCCGGGCATCATGTATCGCCCGCACGGTGCCAGCGCCGACAATCCGGTGCCGGCCCTCGTCATGGTTCATGGCGGACCGGGCGGACAGAGCCGGATCGGCTATTCGGCGATGATCCAGCACCTCGTCAATCACGGCTATGCCGTCTACGCCGCCAACAACCGCGGCTCCTCGGGCTATGGCAAAACCTTCTTCCACATGGATGACCGCCGCCATGGCGAGGAAGATCTCAATGACATCGTCGCCGCCGGCGACTATCTGCGCTCGCTCGACTGGGTGCGCCATGACCAGGTCGGCGTCATCGGCGGCTCCTATGGCGGCTTCATGACCGTCGCCGCCCTCGCCTTCCACCCGGACGCCTTCGAGGTCGGAATCGATATTTTCGGCGTCACCAATTGGGAACGCACCCTCGCCTCCATCCCGCCCTGGTGGGAGAGCTTCCGCGAGTCGCTGTATGACGAGATGGGCGATCCGGCCACCGATGCCGAACGCCACCGCGCCATCTCGCCGCTCTTCCATGCCGACACCATCACCAAGCCATTGATGGTCATCCAGGGCGCCAATGATCCGCGCGTGCTGCAGGTGGAGAGCGATGAAATGGTCGCCGCCGTGCGCGCCAATGGTGTGCCGGTCGAATACGTCCTCTTCCCCGATGAAGGCCACGGTTTCCGCGGCCGCGACAATCGCATCACGGCGTCAGAAGCCTATCTCAGCTTCCTGGATACGTATTTGCGCGGCGAAGGCGAATAGGC
>NZ_CAXBKN010000048.1:0-22957 GCF_963976135.1 uncultured Maricaulis sp. | reverse complement strand
CCTAGTAGCGGTAATGATCAGCCTTGAACGGGCCGGTCTTTGGCAGTTCGAGATATTCGGCCTGCTCAGCCGACAGCACGGTCAGCTTGGCGCCGAGCTTGGGCAGGTGCAGGGCGGCGACCTTCTCGTCGAGATGCTTGGGCAGGATGTAGACATTGTTGTCGTACTGCTCGCCCTTGGTCCAGAGTTCGATCTGGGCCAGCGTCTGATTGGTGAAGCTGGCGGACATCACGAAGCTCGGATGGCCGGTCGCATTGCCGAGATTGACCAGGCGGCCTTCCGAAAGCAGGATGATGCGATTGCCTTCAGGGAAATTGATGATGTCGACCTGTGGCTTCACATTGGTCCATTCGAAATTCTGCAGGGCCTCGACCTGAATCTCATTGTCGAAATGGCCGATATTGCAGACGATCGCCATGTCCTTCATCGCCCGCATATGGTCGACGGTGATGATGTCCTTGTTTCCGGTCGCGGTGACGAAAATGTCCATTTCGCCGACGACATCGTCGATGGTGACGACGGTGAAGCCGTCCATGCAGGCCTGCAGGGCGCAGATCGGATCAATCTCGGTGACGAAGACACGGGCGCCGGCGCCGCGCAGGGATTCAGCAGAACCCTTGCCGACATCGCCATAGCCGCAGACCAGGGCGGTCTTGCCGGCCATCATCACATCGGTGCCGCGACGGATCGCATCGACCAGGCTTTCGCGGCAGCCATAACGATTGTCGAATTTCGACTTGGTGACGCTGTCATTGACGTTGATGGCGGGGAAGGGGAGCTCGCCGCGCTTGTGCATCTGGTAGAGGCGCATGACGCCGGTCGTGGTCTCTTCCGAGACGCCCTGGATCGCGGCCTTCGCCTTGGCGAACCAGCCCGGGGTCGCGGCTATACGTTTCCTGATCTGGGCGAAGAGGGCGGTTTCTTCTTCCGATTTCGGATGGTCGAGCACGGATGGATCGGCTTCGGCCTTTTCGCCGAGGATCAGATACATCGTCGCATCGCCGCCATCATCGAGGATCATGTTGGCGGTTTCGCCATTGCCCCAATGGAAGATGGCGTCGGCATAATCCCAGTACTCTTCCAGCGTCTCGCCCTTGGTGGCGAAGACCGGCACGCCGCTCTCGGCGATCGCCGCGGCGGCATGGTCCTGGGTCGAGAAGATATTGCACGAGGCCCAGCGCACTTCGGCGCCCAGCGCGGTGAGGGTCTCGATCAGGATGGCGGTCTGGATCGTCATGTGGAGCGAGCCGGCAATCCGGGCGCCCTTCAGGGGCTGGGCCTTGCCGAATTCGGCGCGCAGGGCCATCAGGCCGGGCATTTCGATCTCGGCCATATCCATTTCGATCCGGCCCCATTTGGCCAGCGACATGTCTTTTACGAGATAGGGCTTGTCCGCAGCAAATTGCGTCATGACCATCAGGTCCTTCTATTTGGGTATGATTTTTGGGAACATTTGGACAAGCGGGCCAGCTTTGCCGGCCCGCTTGGAACAGATTTACGCCAGTTTACGCAGTTCTTCGGCCAGGTCGGTCTTCTCCCAGGAGAAGCCGCCTTGCGTGTCGGGATTGCGCCCGAAATGGCCATAGGCGGCGGTGCGGGCATAGATCGGGCGATTGAGCTGAAGCTGGGTGCGGATGCCGCGTGGCGACAGATCGGCAATCTGCATCAGCGCGTCTTCCAGCTTGGATTCGGCAATCTGGCCGGTGCCGTGCAGATCGACATAGAGCGAGAGTGGCTTGGACACGCCGATCGCATAGGCGACCTGGATGGTGCAGCGTTCGGCCAGACCGGCGGCAACGACATTCTTGGCCAGCCAGCGGCAGGCATAGGCGGCAGAGCGGTCGACCTTGGTCGGATCCTTGCCGGAGAAGGCACCGCCGCCATGCGGTGCGGCGCCGCCATAGGTGTCGACGATGATCTTGCGTCCGGTCAGGCCGGCATCGCCATCGGGGCCGCCGATCACGAAGGTCCCTGTCGGATTGACGTAGAATTCGGCTTCCGGCGGGAACCAGCCCTCGGGCAGGACTTCGGAGATGATCGGACGAACCAGTTCGCGGATCTGCTCCTGTGTCACGCCATCCTTGTGCTGGGTCGAAACGACGACCGAGGTCACACCAACCGGCTGACCATTTTCATATCGCAGCGTGACCTGGGATTTGGCGTCGGGCTCGAATTCCGGGCGCGCGCCGGATTTGCGCAGGGTCGCCATGCGCTTCAGGATTTGATGCGAATACTGGATCGGAGCCGGCATCAGTTCAGGGGTCTCATTGGTGGCATAGCCAAACATGATGCCCTGATCGCCAGCGCCTTCATCCTTGTTGTCGCCGCCATCAACGCCCTGGGCGATGTGGATCGACTGGCCGTGCAGGAAGTTCTGGAAGGCCGAATTCTTCCAGTGAAATCCGTCCTGCTCATAGCCGATATCGCGAACGGCCTCGCGGGCTGCCGCTTCAATCTCCTCGGAGGAGACGTCGACCGCGCAGCGGATTTCGCCGGCGAGCACGATTTGATTGGTTGTCGTCAGCGTCTCGCAGGCGACCCGTGCTTCAGGGTCCTTGCTGAGGAGCAGGTCGACCACAGTGTCTGAAATCCGGTCGCAGACCTTGTCGGGATGACCTTCCGACACGCTCTCGCTGGTGAAAATATAGGATGAGCGGCTCAAGGAAAACTCCTCATATAACGATTGCTTTATATCGCGCGGACACAAGCAGATTAGCGATGGTTGCGCAAGCCACCAATGCCGCCGCAGTGCGGCATGCCATCAGTTTTGACTCGCTTGCTTTGGAGGGCTTGGAGCGGTGGTGTTTGCCGAAAGCTCTTGTGGGCTGCAAGAAACGGGTAGCATATTCGATCACATAAAGATATGTTTATGTCTGCGTATCTGGCCAAGTTTTTTACGGGGCCGCAAGCCGCAATTGTCCGGGAGTGGGGATATGAGTTCAGGCGCAGATACAGCCTCCGGTGACGGGCTTACCGTTTCCTTTGAATTCTTTCCGCCCAAGACGGAGGCGATGGAGGCAACGCTCTGGGAGTCGATCCGCCGTCTGGAGATGCTCGACCCGGCCTTTGTTTCAGTCACCTATGGTGCTGGCGGGTCGACGCGCGAGCGGACCCACCGCACCGTGCACCGCATCGTCAACGAAACGGACATCCGCCCGGCCGCTCACCTGACCTGCGTTTCGGCGACTCGCGAGGAAGTCGACGAGGTGATCCGCGATTATCGTGATGCCGGTGTGCGCCATATCGTGGCCTTGCGCGGTGATCCGCCCGAAGGGATTGGCGAGGCTTATTGTCCGGCGCCTGGCGGTTATGCCAATGCGGCCGAGCTGGCCGCCGGCATCCGGGCGATCGGTGAGTTCGAAATTTCGGTTGGCTGCTATCCGGAACAGCATCCCGAGAGCGCGAGCCTTGAACATGATCTCGACCTGCTCAAGGCGAAGATCGATGCCGGTGCCACGCGCGCCATCACGCAATTCTTCTTCGAGCCGGAAACCTTCCTGCGTTTTCGCGACCGCGCGGTGCAGGCCGGGATCGAAATTCCGATCGTGCCGGGCATCATGCTGCAGCCGAATTTCAAGGGGCTGACCCGGATTGCGGGCCTTTGCAACACCCATATCCCCGAGCGGGTCCATCGCCATTTCGACGGCCTCGACGAGGATGCGCCGACCCGGCAATTGGTCACGGCGCATCTCGCAGCCCAGCTTTGCTCAGACTTGTGCAAGGCCGGTGTGAGTGATTTCCACTTCTACACGCTGAACCGGGCCGAACTCGCCCTGTCGACCTGCCACCTGCTGGGCGTCAAGCCGAAGGCGACCGCGGAAGCCGTGGCATGACGGCGCGTGCGGAAAGGCTGGCGTCGCTGGAGCGGGCCGCGCGGGAGCGCATCCTCATTCTCGACGGGGCGATGGGGACGCAGATCCAGGATCTCAAGCTCGACGAGGCCGGGTATAGGGGCAAGCGCTTTGCCGACTGGCCAGCGCTGATCAAGGGAAATAACGACATTCTCAATCTGAGCGCGCCCGGCGCGGTCAAGGCTATCCATCACGCCTATTTCGATGCCGGTGCGGATATCGTCGAGACCAATACCTTCTCCTCGACCTCGATTGCCCAGGCCGATTATCAAATGCAGGATCTGGCGCCGGAGATTGCCCGGGAGGGCGCGCGGCTGGCTCGCGAGGCCGCCGACGAACAACAGGTCCGGACCGGCGCGCCCAAGGCGGTTGCCGGAGCGATCGGGCCCACCAACAAGACGCTGTCCATCTCGCCCCAGGTCAATGATCCCGGCTTTCGTGAGGTCGATTTCGATCAGGTCCGTCTGAGCTATGCCGAACAGGCCAGGGCGATGGCCGATCATGTCGACTTTTTTCTCGTCGAGACGATTTTCGACACACTCAATGCCAAGGCGGCGATCAAGGCCTTGATTGATTTGCGTACCGAAGAGGGCATTGACCGCCCGATCATGCTGTCGGGCACGATTACCGACCGGTCCGGCCGCACCCTGTCCGGGCAGACGGCGACGGCCTTCTGGTATTCCGTCCGCCACGCAAAGCCCTGGGCCATCGGGCTGAATTGCGCCCTCGGCGCGGACGAGCTCAGGCCCTATATTGCCGAGTTGTCGCGTGTCGTCGATACGCGCATTCTCGCCTATCCCAATGCCGGCCTGCCCAATGATATGGGTGAGTATGACGAGACGCCCGATGAGACCGCAGCCCATCTGGGCGAGTGGGCGCGTTCCGGCCTGGTCAATATTCTCGGCGGGTGTTGCGGTACGACCCCGGCCCATATCCGTGCCATTGCCGCCGCGGCCACCGGCGCGGCGCCCTGCCAGCCCGCCCGCCGCGAACGCGCCATGCATCTCGCCGGCCTCGAGCCGTTCGAACTGTCAGCTTGAGATAATGTGTCCATGACCAAACCTGTCTCCACCTTCGTCAATGTCGGCGAACGCACGAATGTGACCGGCTCGGCCGTGTTTCGCCGGATGATCACCGAGGGCGATTTCGGTGCCGCTGTTTCGGTCGCGCGGCAACAGGTGGAGAATGGCGCCCAAATCATCGACATCAATATGGATGAGGGCCTCCTCGACAGTGTCGAGGCGATGACCACATTCATGCGGCTGATCGCAGTGGAGCCCGATGTGGCGCGCGTGCCGGTGATGATCGACAGCTCCAAATGGGAGGTGATCGAGGCCGGGCTGAAGAACACGCAGGGCAAGCCGATCGTCAATTCGATCAGCCTGAAAGAGGGCGAGGCGACCTTCCTGAAACAGGCGCGGCTGTGCCAGGCCTATGGTGCCGCAGTCGTCGTAATGGCCTTTGACGAAGCTGGTCAGGCCGACACGGCCGACCGCAAGGTCGATATCTGCAAGCGGGCCTATGACATTCTCGTCAATACGGTCGGCTTCGCGCCGGAAGACATTATCTTCGATCCCAATATCTTCGCCGTCGCCACCGGCATCGAGGAACATAATGACTATGCCGTCGCCTTCATTGAGGCGACGCGCCGCATCCGCAAGGAATTGCCCGGTTGCCATGTCTCCGGCGGCCTCTCGAATGTGTCCTTTTCATTCCGGGGCAATGAACCTGTGCGCCGGGCCATGCACACCGTTTTCCTCTACCATGCCATCCATGCCGGCATGGATATGGGGATCGTCAATGCCGGCCAGCTCGACATTTATGACGATATCGAACCGAAGTTGCGCGATCTCGTCGAGGATGTGATCCTCAATCGCCGCGAGGATGCGACCGATCGCCTGCTGACCGAAGCCGAGACCTATCGCGACAGTGGCGGTTCCAGGGCCAAGGAGCGCGATCTCGCCTGGCGCGAGGCGCCGGTCAATGAGCGCATCAAGCATGCCTTGGTCCACGGCCTCAATGAGTTCATCGTCGAGGATGCCGAAGAGGCGCGTCAGCTGGCCGAGCGGCCGCTGCATGTGATCGAGGGCCCGTTGATGGACGGGATGAATATCGTCGGCGATCTCTTCGGCGATGGCCGCATGTTCCTGCCGCAAGTGGTGAAATCGGCCCGCGTCATGAAACAGGCCGTGGCTCATCTCATCCCCTTCATGGAAGCCGAGAAGGAGGCCGCCGGCGAGGCGCAATCCTCGGCCGGCAAGATCGTGATGGCGACGGTGAAGGGCGATGTCCACGATATCGGCAAGAATATCGTCGGCGTGGTGCTGCAATGTAATGGCTATGAGGTGATCGATCTCGGCGTGATGGTGACCTGCGAGACCATTATCGAGACCGCCTTGCGCGAAAACGCCGATGTGATCGGCCTGTCCGGCCTGATCACGCCCTCGCTCGACGAGATGGTTTTCGTCGCCTCGGAAATGGAGCGGCGCAATATCACCCTGCCGCTGATGATTGGCGGCGCCACCACCAGCCCGGCCCATACGGCGGTCAAGATCGACCCGGCGATCTCGGTTGCACCGGTGATCCACGTCCTTGATGCCAGCCGCGCCGTCGGCGTCGTCTCCAAATTGCTGGGCGATGGCCGTGATGCCTATGCGGCGGGTGTGCGTGAGGATCTGGCGAAGATCCGCGAACGCCGTCTTGCGGCACGCTCGAAGAAGGCGCGGCTGCCACTGGAAAAAGCCCGGGCCAATGCCTGGGATTGCGACTGGTCGGCCTATACCCCGCCCAAGCCGGCCTTCCTCGGCACCAGGACTTTCTCGCCCTCGGTCAAGACCCTGATCGACTATATCGACTGGACGCCCTTCTTCTTCACCTGGGAGCTCAAGGGCAGTTATCCGGCGATTTTCGACGACCCCAAACGCGGCGCCGTCGCCCGCGACCTCTTCAAGGACGCCCAGGTCATGCTCAATCGCATGGTCGATGAGGATTGGCTGGCGCCGAAGGCGGTGTGCGGCTTCTGGCCCGCCAACCGTGCTGGCGATGACGCCGTCCTCTATACCGATGACAGCCGCACCCGGCGGCTCGACACTTTCCATGGTCTGCGCCAGCAGGCCGCAAAGGATAATGCACGGCCGCACCTGTCCCAGTTCGACTTTATCGCGCCGTCCGGGATTGCCGATTATCTCGGCGGCTTTGTGGTCACAGCCGGCGAGAATGAGGCCGTGCATGCCCGCTTTGTCGCTGAAAAGGATGATTATTCCTCGATCATGTTCAAGGCCTTGTCCGACCGGCTGGCCGAGGCCTGTGCCGAATGGCTGCATGAGCAGGTCCGCCGCGAACATTGGGGTTACGCCCCGGACGAGACGTTGTCGCGCCAGGATCTGATCGCCGAGACCTATGCTGGTATCCGCCCCGCGGCCGGCTATCCCTCACAGCCGGATCATTCGGAAAAACGCACCCTGTTCGCCTTGCTCGATGCGGCCGATGCGACCGGTGTCAGCCTGACCAATTCCTTCGCCATGACGCCGGCTTCATCGGTGTCGGGCCTCTATCTCTCGCACCCCGAGAGCTGTTATTTCGCCGTGGGCCGCATCCTGCGCGACCAGGTCGAGGACTATGCCGCCCGCAAGGGCTGGCCGGTGGAGGATGCCGAGCGGGCGCTGGGGCCGATCCTTGACTACGTCCCGGGCAAGACCGTCGCGGCCTGACACGGCGCGATCATCAGCCATGATTTGGACTTTACGCTCGATATGCGTCATATCCCGCGCCTTGCCCTGTCCTGCGGGCTGATCGCGCCTGGAGCCTCGCATGCGTTTTGCTTTTTTCGGTGATATTGTCGGCAAGACCGGACGCCGGGCGCTGGAAGCGCATCTGCCCGATCTGCGCCAGACCCTCGCCCTCGACTTCGTCGTCGTCAATGCCGAGAACGCGGCGGCCGGGTTCGGCGTCACCGAGAAGATCTGTGAAGGCCTGTTTGACCTTGGCGTCGATGCGCTCACGCTGGGCAATCACGCCTGGGACCAGCGCGAGACCCTGACCTATATCGATCGCGAACCGCGCCTGCTCAGACCGGCGAATTATCCGGCCGGGTCGACACCGGGCAAGGGCGCGAATTTGATCGAGGCGGCCAATGGCTCGCGCGTGCTGGTGGTCAATCTGATGGGGGCCCTGTTCATGGAAACCCTCGACGATCCCTTCGCAACAATTGAGCGAGAGTTGGCGGCCGCACCGATGGGCCAGGTCGCCGATGCGATTATCATCGATTTTCACGCCGAAGCGACCAGCGAGAAAATGGGCATGGGCGTCTATTGTGATGGCCGCGCGAGCCTGGTCGTCGGCACCCATACCCATGTCCCGACCGCAGATGCCCGTATCCTGCCGGGTGGCACGGCCTACCAGACCGATGCCGGCATGTGTGGCGATTACGACTCGGTGATCGGTATGGACAAGGAAGAGCCCTTGCGCCGCTTCACGACCCGGATGCGCACGGGCCGTTTCGAGCCGGCGACCGGTGAGGCCACGGTTTGCGGTGTGTTCGTCGAGACCGATGACGCGACCGGCCTGGCGCTGCGCTGCGAGGCGATCCGGATTGGCGGTCAGCTGTCAGAGCTGGTTCCACAACCCTGAGCCGGACCATTCTCAGTTGTAGCGCCCTGCTACCGCAGGCGCGCGGACGCCGACTGATTCTGGCTACTTGAAAAATTACCCAATTGTCATGATCCTGATCACGGGAGGCATGCCATCGCCTTTGCCATAATGGCGAAAGGATGATGGCGTGATTGATGGCAGCAAGCCGTGGCCAGCACGAGCCGGGCATCTGCAGAAGGCGCACAGAACGGGAATGCCACTGACCCAGATCGCGCGTGGGTTGCGGGGACTTCGTTTCGATGCGTTGGCGTGGTATGCGTTAGCTATCGGGGGATGGCATGTTTAAACAGACGATCCGGTTCGAAAAAGCGCAGGATGCTCATGTGTTCGATCAGTATCTGGTCGATTTTCTGAGGTCATGCGAAGAGAGTGATGCTCACAATCAGGCCTGTGTCTTCACGACCAGCCTGCAGGAGTCGGAATCCTATATCCGTGTTGTCCAGACCGACAGTGCAAGCATGCTGGGCCAGTTTCTCAATTTTCTGACCCTCCGGAATTTTCCACCAGCCACCAATCTCGCAACCGATAGCAAGGCTGCCCGCGTCTGACCGGCGGCAGGCATCTTACATGCGGTTTGCTCCAGCCCGCGAGATGTTGGCTTCTTTCCGGCGCGGTGTCCCATATGCGGGGCAGCCTGTGCTTTGGCGTCTCGAAAATGTAGACTTCACCGCCTGCTGCGCGGTCTGGAAACGGCCGCAAGGATGAGGACGGACGAATGGTGGTGCGAATAGTTCCGGTTATCATGTCGGGTGGATCCGGGACCCGCCTGTGGCCGCTCTCCCGGGCGGCCCACCCCAAACAATTGCACCCGCTCGTCACCGAGCTGTCCATGGTGCAGGAAACCGCCCGCCGCGTCGCCGCCAGCTCGAAGGATTTCGAGTTTGAAGCCCCGATCATCGTCCTGAATGAAAGTCAGTATGTGCGCGCCCGTCAGCAGCTTGACGAGTTGGGATGTGCGCCGTCCCGCTATGTCGTCGAGCCCGTCGGACGCAATACGGCGCCAGTCGCTGCCGTTGCTGCCGAGCTGGTCCGTCGCGAGCTCGGCGAGGATGCCCTCATCCTCCTCCTGCCTGCTGACCACCACATTCGCGATATTGACGGTTTCCACCAGGCGATCGCCCATGGTGCCGCGCTCGCAGCCCAAGGGCAGCTGGTTACTTTCGGTATCGAACCGGATGGGCCGGAGACGGGTTATGGCTATATCCGCCGCGGGGCCCCGATCCTGTCGGGCTTCCACGTCGACAGATTTACCGAAAAGCCCGATGCCGCAACCGCCCGCGGTTTTCTGGACAGCGGCGAATATTACTGGAATGCCGGCATTTTCCTGTTCGGTGCGGGGGTGCTCCTTGGTGAGCTGGAACAGCATTGTTCCGAAGTCGCCCGGCATAGCCGCAATGCCGTGAGCGGGGCCGGGCAATCGGGCACGAAGCTGACGCTGGACCTGGCCGCATTTGAAGCCTGCCCATCGATTTCCTTTGACTATGCCGTGATGGAGCGGACCCGCCAGGCCGTCGTTGTGCCGGCCGATATCGGCTGGTCGGATGTCGGTTCCTGGGATGCGCTCTGGTCGATCTCTGACAAGGATGAGAACGGCAATGCCTCGCGCGGCAATGTCAGCATCCATGCCAGCGAGAATTCCTTCGTGATCTCCAATGGCGCCAAGGTCGCCATTCACGGCGTCAAGGATCTGATCATTGTCGCGACCGGTGATGCGGTCCTGGTCGTGCACCGCGATGACGCGCAGAGCGTCAAGAAGATTGTCGACGCGCTGAAAGACGACGGTCATCACCATCTGCTGTGATGGGCTGATCCTGAATGTGGCGAACCGGCTCGCCTTTCGCGGTCATTCTCGCTAATAAAACCACTCGAATCCGCAGGCATAGGGAAGCCAAACATGGCCGGACATTCCAAATGGGCGAACATCCAGCACCGCAAAGGGCGCCAGGACAAGCTTCGCTCCAAGCTGTTCTCCAAACTGTCCAAGGACATCACGATCGCGGCGAAACTGGGTGGCGGTGATATCGATGCCAATCCGCGCCTGCGTCTGGCGGTCTCGATCGCCAAGGGCCAGTCGGTGCCGAAAGACAATATCCAGCGCGCGATCGACAAGGCGGCTGGCGGCGATGCGGATAGCTATGAGGATATCCGCTATGAGGGTTTCGGTCCCGGCGGTGTCGGCGTGATCGTCGAGGTCTCGACCGATAATCGCAATCGCGCCGCAGCCGATGTCCGCACCGCCTTCGCCAAGCATGGCGGCAATCTGGGCGAGACCGGCTCGGTCGCCTTCATGTTCGACAATGTCGGCGAAATCCGTTTTCCGCTCTCCGTGGCTGATGAAGACACGATGATGGAAGCGGCGATCGAAGCGGGCGCGGATGATGTCGCGGCTGAAGCTGGCGATGATGACAATGAAGGCCAGCACCTCGTCTACACGGCGCGCGAAGACATGATGGATGTGGTCGCGGCCCTGTCAGAGAAATTCGGCGACCCGGTCTCGGTCAATCTGATCTGGAAACCGCAAAATCTGATCCCTGTGCCGAGCGACAAGGTGCCCGGCCTGATGAAGATGATGGATGCGTTCGACGACAGCGATGACGTTCAGAATGTCTACGCCAATTTCGATATCTCCGACGAGGACATGGCCAGCCTTGCCTGATAGGTTGCAGCAGGCTGGTTGATCGGGGGATGGGGTGGAAGGCGTCGGCAGATTTGCACAATGGGGGCTGGAAACAGCGCTCCCGTTCTGGGCCGAGCATGGCTGGGACGATGTGCATGGCGGATTCGCCGAATCCCTTGCCCTCGACGGATCTTCCATCAGTGGCGACATGCGCCGGGTTCGGGTGCAGGCGCGCCAGATCTACGTCTTCGCCCATGCTCACCATCAGGGCTGGGGTTTTGGCCTTGAGCGCGCCGAAGAGGCGATGAATTTGCTGCGCAAGCGCGCCTGGCGGGTCGATGGCCGGCCAGGCTGGGTTCATCTTCTGACGGATCGTGGCTTGGTCGCCAACCCCGTTCGTGACCTTTATGATCACGCCTTTATTCTGCTCGCCCTGGCCTGGCTCGGCCGAGCCAGCGGCGATCAGGCCTGGTTCGATCTGGCCGACGAAACGCTGGCCTGGCTTGATGGTGCCATGGCCGACCCGGCGGGCGGCTATGTCGAAAGCATTTCCGGCGCGCATTGGCCGCGGCGCCAAAATCCCCACATGCATATGTTCGAAGCGCTGATGGCGCTGTATGAGGCCACCGGGCGCGCCGACGTACTGGCCCGGGCCAGCGCAATCAAGGCTCTGTTCGACCGGGTGTTCTACCAGCGCGGACCGGCAGTGGTGCGGGAGTTCTTCAATGCGGACTGGAGCCGCGCCACAGGCGATCTGGGCTCGGTGGTGGAGCCGGGCCATTTATGCGAGTGGGCCTGGCTGCTGCATGAGTTTCACAGGCTTAGCGGTCAGCCCCTGGACCCGGCCGCCGATACCCTGTTCGAGACCGCCATGCAGTCCGGGATCAACCCGGCAACCGGCTTGCTCTATGCGGCGATCAATGCGCGTGGCGAAGCATTGGACGGATCGTCGCGGACCTGGATGCAGACTGAATGGCTGCGGGTTGCGGCGCTGAGGCGCCGGCTCGACCTGCCCGGCGCGGCCGCACATCTTCAGGCCGCCGAGGCTGCGATGCTGGACTACCATCTCGACAATGTCATTTCCGGCGGATGGATCGATCAGTTCGATGCTCGAGGCAAGCCGGCCTCGGAGCGGATTCCTGCCAGCACACTTTATCATGTGTTCGGCGCCATCATCGAGTGTGCGTGCCTCGAGTCCGACCGGACACATCCGGCTGGAACGGTGGTCTAATTGTGTGTTCGGGACACCTCCTTGTGTTCCGGCCCACCGGATTCTAGGTTTTTTTCATGACCGTCATCGAGCTGGAAAACAATGTCCCACCTCAGGCACTGATCGCGCACGCAAGACGCCTTGCCGGTGCCCGGATCCGGGAGCTGATGACACTCGATCCGGAGCGCGCTGACGCGCTGTTGATTTCGCATGCCGGCATTGAGCTGGATGCCAGCAAGCAGCGGCTTGACCGCGCCAGTATCGCTGCTCTGGCGGCCTATCTCGAAAGCGCCGGATTTGACGCCCGCCGCGAGGCTCTGCTGACCGGTGGTGTCGTCAATACGAGCGAACAAAGACCCGCGCTCCATATGGCCTACCGCCATGGTGCGCAAATCCAGGGTTCGGAGGCGGCCGATCTGGTTGACCGAAGCCAGGCCCAGACCCGCGCTTTCGCTCTGCAGGTCCGGAGCGGTCAATTCAAGCCGGCCGGAAAAGCCGTTGCGCGCGTCGTCAATATTGGCATTGGCGGTTCCGATCTGGGGCCGCGTCTGGTGGCCGACGCCCTGGCCGGGCAGGCCCGCACCGGACCGGAATTGCGCTTCATCGCCAGTCTCGATCCGTCGGACCTGGAACAGGCTGTCGCCGGAGCTGACCCGGAAAGCCTTCTCTTCATCATCGCCTCCAAGTCTTTCGCGACCCAGGAAACATTGATGACCGCACAAGCGGCCCGCGCCTGGATGGCGGGACATGTCGGGGCAGATCGGGCCGGGCAGCACTTCATCGCGGCCTCGGCTGCGCGCGACAAGGCTGTTGGTTTCGGCATCGACCCGGATCATGTTTTCGATTTCCCCGACTGGGTCGGCGGGCGCTATTCGGTCTGGAGCGCGGTCGGTCTGAGCCTTGAGATCGGGCTCGGCCCGGATGCCTTCGCGGCCTTCCGCGACGGGGCACGGTCAATGGATGAGCATTTCGCGACCGCGCCAATGTCCCGAAACCTGCCCGTCATGAAGGCGCTGATCGATTTCTGGAATCGCGGTGTGCTCGGGTATTCCAGCCGCTGCGTCGCGGCCTATTCCGCCCGTTTGGGCCTCTTGCCCGGCTATCTGCAGCAGCTGGAGATGGAATCCCTTGGCAAGTCGGTCACCGCCGAGGGGCAAGCTGCCCCAATGCCGGGGGGCGCGCTCGTCTGGGGGGGGTGCGGTACGGAAGTGCAGCATTCCTTCTTCCAGTGGCTGCACCAGGGCGGCGATGTGACGCCGGTGGATTTCATCGGTATTGCCCGCCATTTCGCCAGTGCCGATCCGCGTGAACGTGTGCTTGCCGCCAATATGGCCGCCCAGGGCGCTGCCCTGCTGGATGGCCGCCAATTGCCGCCTGGCGATGATGCGGCGCTTGCCGCACAGAAATCCATGCCCGGCGGCCGGGTCTCGTCCGTGCTGTTGCTCGATGATTTGACCCCGGGCATATTCGGTGCGCTTCTGGCCCTGCATGAACACAAGGTCTTCGTCGAGAGCGTGCTTTACGGCATCAATCCCTTTGACCAATGGGGTGTCGAACTGGGAAAGGTGCTGACGAAGGGTATTCTGGACGGTGAATTAAGCGGCTATGACGCGTCCACCCGGGCAATGCTTGCCCGGACAGGCTTTGCGCCGCAATGAAATGCCGGCCCCGCCGGACGATGCAGTCATGACCCTGATGCCAAGAGAGAGACAGCAATGAACGCAATCCCCGGGACCCGTCTCGCTCAAATGGCCAATGCCATCCGGGCCCTTTCCATGGATGCGGTGCAAGCCGCCAATTCCGGTCACCCGGGCATGCCGATGGGCATGGCCGATGTCGCGACCGTCTTGTGGGCCAAGCATATGAAATTCGATCCGGCGGCGCCGGGCTGGGCCGATCGAGACCGTTTCATCCTTTCGGCCGGTCACGGCTCGATGTTGCTCTATTCGCTGCTCCACCTGACCGGCTTCGAAGAGATGACGCTCGACCAGATCAAGCAATTCCGTCAACTCGATTCCCTCACGCCCGGCCACCCCGAATACGGCCACACCGCCGGTGTCGAGGCGACCACCGGGCCGCTGGGGCAGGGCATCTCGATGTCGGTTGGTTTTGCGCTCGCCGAACGCATGCTCAATGCCCGCTATGGCGATGCTGTCGTTGACCACCGGACCTGGGTGATTGCCTCGGACGGTGATCTGCAGGAGGGCATCAGCCATGAAGCCATCTCCCTGGCCGGGCATCTCAAGCTCAACCGGTTGTGCGTGCTGTGGGACGATAATGAAATCTCGATCGACGGTCCGACAAGCCTCTCCGAATCGACCGACACGCTCAAGCGTTTTGAGGCGGCCGGCTGGGCGACCAGCCGTGTCGACGGGCACGATATCGACGCGGTCGATGCAGCGATCGCCGCGGCAAAGACCAGCGAGCGCCCGGTCCTGATCGCCTGCCGCACCACGATTGGCTATGGCGCACCGACCAAGGCCGGTACGGCCGGTAGCCATGGTGCACCATTGGGCGCTGAAGAGATTGCCGGCGCCCGCAAGGCGCTGGGCTGGCCCTATGGCCCGTTTGAAATCCCGGACGAGATTTATGCCGACTGGCATTCGACCGGTTCGGCCGATGCCCATTCCGCCTGGTGCGACCGGCTTTCGGCCTCTGATCTGGCCGGTGAATTTGTCTCCCAATTGTCGGGTGATGCCGGCGAGGCCGAACGCGCTGCGCTGATCGCATGGCGGCTGAAAGTGGCGGAGGACCGGCCCGATCTGGCCTCGCGCGCTGCCTCGGGCAAGGCGCTGGCAGCGATTCTCGGCGAATGGCCGAGCCTGGTCGGCGGTTCGGCTGATCTGACCGGCTCGAACCTGACCAAGACGCCGGATGTCGGGGTCGTCTCCGCCGATTCCTATGCCGGCCAGTACATCCATTTTGGCATTCGTGAGCATGGCATGGCGGCCTGCGCGAACGGGCTGGCCCTGCATGGCGGGTTCCGCGCCCATGTCGCAACCTTCCTTGTCTTCGCTGATTATTGCCGGCCGGCCATGCGCCTGTCTTCCCTGATGCAGCAGCCGGTCATCTACGTGCTGACCCATGATTCGATCGGTCTTGGCGAAGACGGTCCGACGCACCAGCCGGTCGAAACCCTCGCCTCCCTACGAGCGATCCCGAACATGCATGTCTACCGTCCGGCCGACGCGCTCGAGACCGCTGAGGCCTGGGAATTGGCGTTGTTGCGGCTCGACGGTCCCAGCGTCCTGGCACTGTCCCGTCAAACCCTGCCTTTCCTCCGCGATGATGATGGCCAGGAAAACCGGTCCAGCCGGGGAGCTTATATCCTGCGTGATACAAGCGGCGCGCCCGATATCATCATTGTCGCGACCGGATCGGAAGTCGGGCTTGCCGTTGATGCCGCCGCGCAATTGGCGGCGTCGGGCACCGCGGCACGGGTCGTGTCGGCACCGTGTATCGACCTCTTCCTCGAACAGGGCCGTCGCTATCGCGATGAAATCCTGCCGCCGGGCGTGCCCTGTATCGGTGTCGAGGCGGCACTGCGTTATGGCTGGGATGCCGTGATCGGTTCCGATGGCGATTTCGTTGGCATGACGGGCTTCGGCGCCAGCGCCCCGGCCGGCCAGCTCTATGAATTGTTCGGGATCACCGCCGACGCCATTGTGGCACTCGCGCGCAAACGCCTTTCCCACTAGGGGCACACGCACAGGCAGCTGCTCACGCGAATAGTGTCAGGGTTGCGCGGTCTGGTCGTCCAGGTCGTCCGGATCGAAGCGACCGATGACGCCGCCGAAGGATGAACCCAGCCACATGGCACCGCCAGGACCGATTGTGACGCTGGAGAGATAATTCAGCGCGCTGTCCTGATCGTGGAAGGCATCGCGTATCTGGCCGTCGGATTCGTTGAGACGCAGGACAAAGCCCTGTGGTCGGGAATCCGTGGGGCGGAGCCATTGTGGCAGCTTGATCAGAAACCGTGTCAGGCCGGGATTGCGGTGCGCGGTGGCGAGCAGGCGCGACCGCCGCGTTGCCATCGCGACGATCACACCGCCCTTGCCGTCCAATGCGATACCGGTCGGCATGCCGGGCAGATTCTTGGCGAATACCTCGATCTCTCCGTGCCGGGGGCCGGCGACCCAGATGCGCTGGATCATGTAACGAAAGGTCTCGCTGACCAGTAGCGACTGGCCGTCTGAGGCGAGGGCGATCCCGGTGGGATAATACAGGCGATCCCGCACCTGCGTCGTGATCCGTCTCCGCGGGTCCCAGGCATAGACCAGGCCGTTCGGCCGGTTTTCGAGCATGTCATAGAAATAGCCCGGCCGAGGCGAAGCATGATCCCACCGCGCGGAGGAGTCCGTGAAATAGATGACGCCATTGTCGGCGACGGTCAGGCTGCTGAGATTGCCAAAGGATCGGGCCGTGCTGCCTGTGCTGAGTGTGCGCACTTCCAGGCTGGTCAGATTGAAAGCGTGAATGCTGCCAGTGGCGGCGATCGCCAGGTTTGATTCATCAATCCACGCCAGGCCAAACAGGGGGGCGTCGGCGATATGGGCCAGATATTCGGGCTGGATATCATCGTCGGAGAGCCCCGTCCGCAATCGCATGAGGTCGCCATCGGACGTGCCGAAATAGACCATGCCATCGGTTGAGACCGCGACGCTTCGCGCAGCGCTAGGCGCGCCAGCCTGAAAGATGGTCGCTGCGGCCAGGTCGTCATCAGGCGAAAGGACGCCGTCCAGAGGTGGAGCAGCCGGTTCGTCCCACCGGATGGGGTTGATGGGCGAGGGCCACATCAACCAGAGGACCAGAAAGGCCAGTCCGATGCCGAAAGGGATGGCGAGATATCTCAGGATCATGAGGTGTCAGTCATCTCCCGCGGGCTTGCCCCGGCTTTGAGTCAGATCTGCGGCGTTGGGTGCGGTATGGACAGTGACCGGGTCCGGCCGCGCCACGATAGCCGTGCCTGCGATTACCCGACCGGCGTGCATATCCCGAAGGCGAAGAGTTTTTTCAAGGTGTCACGGGTCTGGGTCTCGTCGAGACCTGCAAAGCTGCTCCCCGAAATCTCACCGCCATCAAGCAGGATATGTAGCCCGGCCTCTGCGGCGGCGGGAAAGCGGACTTCGCCGCCTGCCGTGATGATCACGACTTCTTCGCCATCCTCGGCCAGCCGCCAGGGCACAAGTGGGCGAAGGCGGTATTTTTGGCCGGCCTTGTCCGGCGCGTTGAAATTCACGATCGCGCCGCGCGTATTCGGTGTCCGTGAACGGATGAAATTATCGACAAAAATATCGTAGGAGGAATCGAGATCGGCTTCGCTGTTGAGCGCTTTCATCAGAGTCTTGAAATGGGCCTCGCTCTGCGTGCGGTCGAAGTCCGGGCGGGCAAAACCCACGGGCAGAGCGTGACGGAATTCAGGTCGCCGAAGGGCGACATCGGAGACAACCTCAAGCATCAGATCTGCCCAGGTCTTGACGATGAGCCCCACGGTGATGTGCAGGGAGACGTCATGTCCATGGGTTGAAGCATCATGCATCAGGCCGCGGGGCACATAGGCGCATTCCCCGGCCCGCAAGATGAATTCCTGGACCGGCTCGCCGATTTCATGAGCGCCGGGCTGGAAGCCCTCGCCCCGGTAGGGGTTCTCGACGGGGGTGTTGTACAGGCGCCAGGATTTCGAGCCTTCGACCTGAAGGACGAAGACATCGTGATCGTCATAATGGGTCTTGAAGCCCTGGGCTTCGGGCGGGGTCAGATAGATATTGGTCTGGACATGGCAGGATAGAAGGGATTCGACCGAGCGGGTGAAGCCGGCCAGGGTCGGGTCGACCTGGTGCAGCTGGGGCAGGACAATGGTCGCGCCCTGCTGGAAATTGCGAGCCACGGCGCCGCGGTCAATCAGGCCGCTTTCGAAGCTGTAATCGGCGCGCGAAATGGGTGGATCCGAGCGCGCCATGTCGAGGGTGCCGGGCTGAAAATCCATCCCGGAGATCAGATCATCAATGCGCTGGATCGACAGTAGCGGGCGGTAGCGTTCCGGATCATTGCGATGAGCGATGAAGGCCTTTTTCTCGTGGTAGTCGGCCAGGAATTCTTCCGGATTCATCGGATCCAGCAGGTATCCGAGTACATCCTGCATCCACTGTTGGTCGCTCATTGGTCCCCGCTTTTTCCCACACTGCGGAACGCAGCGGGTCTCTAGATGTTCTGGTTATCCTGCGTGCCCAGGGGCAATAGCGCAGGTCTTTCGAGACAGGTGCGGCGAGCAGGGCGTTGCGGCCCTGTTCGCCGATTGATCTGTCCCGGCTGGATCAGTTACCCCGACCCCGGCCAATCGGATCAGCGTAGGCGCCGGTATCGCTATCGGTGACGTTGCTGCCGCGTCCACCACGTCCGCGGCCCCGTCCGACCGGGTCGGCATAGCTGCCGCTGTCATTGTCGGTGATGCCGCCGCCGCGACCGCGTCCGGCGGGATCGGCGTAGGCACCGGTATCGCTGTCAGTGATGCCGCCACCGCTATTGCCGCGACCGCGTCCCGGCGGATCGGCATAGCGGCCTGAATCACTGTCCGTGACCCGGTTGCCGCCACTGCCGCCGCGGCCACGTCCGACCGGATCGGCATAGGCACCGGTATCGCTGTCGGTGATGCCGCTACTGCCGCGTCCACGACCGACCGGGTCGGCATAATTTCCGGTATCGCTGTCGGTGACGCCGCCACCCCGGCCGCGTCCGACCGGATCGGCATAGCTGCCGGTATCGGCATCAGTGACGCCGCCGCCGCGGCCATAGCCGGCCTGATCGGCATAGCGCCCTGAATCGGCGTCCGTGACACCGCCTCGATAGCCACCGCCGCCGACCGGATCATAGGGGTCGGAGTCAGTGTATCCTGTCGTCGCGCAAGCGGACACCACCCCGGTTGCGCCGACCGTAAGCGAAGCGCCCGCAACACGGGTCAGGAATGATCGTCTGCTCAGTTTTCCACGTTTGGCCATGGCATGATCTCCCTCATCAGAAGGTTGGCGTCAGGAAATTCGGGCGGACCGCTGGGTGCGGCCCGCCCGCAAATTCAGTCGCGAGCCATCAGCCTAATAGCCAGGACGTCCACGACCGCCCGGATCGGAGCACCGACCGCTATCGCTGTCAGACGTTCCTTGGCGTACCGGGCCACGCCCGCGTCCGCCCGGATCGGCACAACTGCCGGAATCGCTATCGGTAAAGTTCCGCGCACCGCGACCGTTTCCGACCGGATCACTCGGATCAGAGTCGGTGAGGCCGCTGCGGCTGCCGCCGCGCCCACGTCCGGCCGGGTCGGCATTGCCGCCACTATCGCCGTCGGTGATGCCGGTGCGCCCACCGCGACCGCGATTGGCCGGATCGGCATAGCTGCCCGTATCGCTATCGGTGACGCCGGTATTGCCGCGGCCCCGCCCCGCAGGGTCGGCATAGCTGCCGCTATCATTGTCAGTATATCCGGTGCTGCCGCGTCCATAACCGCCGCGGTCGGCATTGGATCCGCTATCGCTGTCAGACATGCCGGTGCGGCCATATCCGGCGCGGTCGGCATAACTGCCCGTATCGCTGTCAGTGCGTCCGGTATAGCGCTGGGCTTCCGAACCGCCGGTAACGACGGCTGCCGCGCCGGTTGCGACTGCCGCACCCGCAACGCTCGTCAGAAACGAGCGGCGGCTCAGCTTTCCCTTTTTTGCCATGCCAAAATTCCTTTGAGATCAAGTCCGGCGCCTCCCCAGGGGCCGGCATGCCATCCCTCGCATGAAGGACGGGTCCAGACGCGCAGGCGCCCGGACCCGGAAGTATCTGGGCTAGCCACCGCGACCGCGGCCGGCCGGATCGGAGCAGCTGCCGCTGTCGCTATCCGTGTAGCCGGAGTTCCCGCGTCCGTGACCGCCGGTGTCGGCGCAGGCACCGCTGTCGCTGTCGGTGATGCCGGTGGTGCCGGTGCCGTGACCAGCCTGGTCAGCATAGCTGCCCGAATCGCTGTCGGTGATGCCGGTGCGCGCATTGCCTGCGGAATCAGAAGGATCCGCATCGCTGTTGCGCTGCAGCATTGTTGCGCCCGCGACTGTCGCGACGGCGCCGACAGCAACCGTGCCGCCTGCAACCCGCGTCAGAAATGAGCGGCGGCTCATCTTGCCTTTTTTAGCCATTTAAATTTCCCCTTTAATACCAACGAACCCTGCGTTCGAAATGGTGCATACTCCCCTTTACTGTAGCCGTGAGGCCTGACAGCGGTCAAATGATACTACGGATAATAAAAATGAGCATTTTCAAAGGTTTACGAAAAGATTTTGCGACCAATTCGCATCAATTGTGAGATTGCGAAGCGCTTGCAGAAAATCCGTGCCGCGCCGGGCCATTGCGGCGGACCTTTCAGATGAGCAATTTTGCGTTCACCTCTTGTTCTTCTCTTTGCGCGAATGCTAAACCCTTGATCAAAGGCGGACCCTGTTGTGAGCATGATTCGAATTCTGGGAATTGACCCTGGTCTGCGCCGGATGGGGTGGGGGGTGATCACAGTCGATGGCAACCGCCTGGCGGCCATCGCCCACGGTGTGGTGACGCCGCCGACCGATGCGCCCCTCGCAATGCGTCTCAATCACATCTTCGATGCCGTGACCGAACTGGTTCGCCTGCACCAGCCCGACGAGTCGGCGATCGAGGAGGCTTTCATGGCCAACAACGCGTCATCCGCTCTAAAGCTGGGCCATGCCCGCGCTGCAGCCTTGCTGGCCCCGGCCCAGGCTGGCCTGCCGGTGGCCGAATACGCGGCCCGGCTGGTGAAGAAATCCGTTGTCGGCACAGGCGCGGCCGACAAGACCCAGATCGCCGCGATGGTCTCGATCCTGCTACCGGGCACCAAAGCGACTGCCGATGCAGCCGATGCGCTGGCCATTGCCATCTGTCACGCCCATCATCGCCGGGCACGAAGCATCGGGAGCGTCGCATGATCGGCATGTTGAAGGGCATCGTTGAGGCCATCGGCGCCGAGGAGGCGGTGATCGACGTCAATGGTGTCGGCTATCTGGTCGGGGCCGGGACGCGGACGCTGGCACGGCTCGAACCGGGGCAGGCGGTTGTGCTGCATATCGAGACCCACGTCCGCGAGGATGCCTTCAAACTCTATGGCTTCACGGATGATCTCGACCGTGCCTGGTTTGTCCGGCTGCAGGAAATCCAGGGTGTCGGTGCCAAGGCGGCGCTCTCCATTCTCGACGTGTTGCCGCCGCAGGAACTCGCCAACGCCACCGCGCTCGGCGACAAGGCCGCCTTCGCTCGCGCCAAGGGCGTCGGCCCCAAGCTCGCGACGCGAATTGCGACTGAACTCAAGGACAAGGCACCGCCGCTCGGGCGCAGTTTCTCAATCGGCCTGCCGGTTCATGGTGACGCCCCTGCGGCCCCGGGCGCCGCGGCGCAAACGCCGCTGCCGCCGTCGGCCGGCGCCGCGCGCGATGATGCGGTCTCGGCCCTGCTCAATCTGGGCTATCCGGAGAGCATTGCCCGCCAGGCGGTCGCGACCGTGATGCGCGATGCCGGCAGCGATGCGCCGATCTCCGATCTGATCCGTCTCTCGCTGCGCGTGTTGGCGCCATGAGGGTCGCGCAGCCGGTCATTGCTGCCCGTGGCCGGTTCAGGCTAAACCCGGTGCATCATGACTGACGCCTTTCCGGACCCCACTGCCGACCGTCTCGTCGACCATGCGCCGCAAGCGGGTGACAGTCGCGACAAGGCCCTGCGCCCGCTCTCCTTCGATGATTTCGTCGGCCAGAAGGCCTCGATTGCCAATCTGCAAGTCTTCGTCGACGCCGCCCGCCGCCGCGAGGAAGCGCTCGACCATGTCCTGCTGTCCGGCCCGCCGGGCCTGGGCAAGACGACGCTGGCCCAGATCGTTGCCCGCGAAATGGGCGTCGGTTTCCGCGCCACTTCCGGCCCGGTGATTGCCAAGGCCGGCGATCTCGCCGCCATCCTGACCAATCTCGAGCCGCGCGATGTGCTCTTCATCGACGAGATCCACCGCCTGCCCCCCATCGTCGAGGAAATCCTCTATCCGGCGATGGAGGATTACTGTCTCGACCTGGTGATCGGCGAGGGGCCTTCGGCGCGGACGGTGCGGATTGAATTGCCGCCTTTCACGCTTGTAGGCGCCACCACGCGGGCCGGCCTGCTGGCCAATCCGCTGCGCGATCGGTTCGGTGTGCCGGTGCGGCTGGAATTCTATGACGAGGCCGAGCTCGGCCTGATCGTCAGCCGTGCCGCCAGCAAGCTCGGGATCAATGCCAGTCCCGACGGTGCCCGCGAAATCGCCCGCCGCGCCCGCGGCACGCCGCGCGTTGCCGGGCGCCTGCTGCGCCGGGTGCGCGATTTCGTCGAGGCCGATGGCAGCAATGAGATCACGGCCGAGACCGCCGACAACGCCCTGCGGCGGCTCGAAGTGGACGCGCTCGGGCTCGACAGTCTCGACCGGCGCTATCTCAAGGCGCTGATGATGAGCTTTGCCGGCGGCCCGGTCGGGGTCGAAACCCTGGCCGCCGCATTGGCAGAGGCCCGCGACGCGCTGGAAGATGTCGTCGAGCCTTTCCTGATCCAGCAGGGCTTCCTGCAACGCAC
>NZ_CAXBKN010000047.1:0-23129 GCF_963976135.1 uncultured Maricaulis sp. | reverse complement strand
GGGGTGAGGGGTGTCGGCGGGACGCGTGCCCAGGATAAGCGTCGCTCAATGACTGTCCGGATGTAAGCGGAATCAGCCGTGATAGGCCCGGCTGACAGCAAAACTGTCTTCGAACCAGTGCCACAGGATCACTTTTCCATCGCGCACCTTCGCGCGGAGGGCGAAGGTGAACTCACCGGTGTCCCGGCCGGATTGAGTGGTGATCGCATTCATCGTGCCGAACACGGCAACGGTATCACCGGCGGCGAACGCATCGGTGTTTGTCCAGGCGGTGGTCTGGAAGTTCCCGCCAAAAATGCCCATGAATTCGAAAATTCTCGCCTTGCCGTCCCAGACACCGATCCAGGGCAGCGACGGGTCTCCTTCATTGTGCCAGACCATATCCTCGGCCATCAGGCTGGCGACCGCGGCGCTGTCGCCCGACCCCATGGCACCCATAAATGCCATTACGGTGTCAAAGCTCGATTGTGTGGTCGCGTCCATTTGCTGTGCTCCTGCGTGTTGTCCGACGATCAGCGCCAGTGAGGCGCCGAGTGCGGTTGTGAGAAAGACCCTGCGATTCATGCTGTTCTCCGATTGTTGCGCCCCGGCAAACGCCGGGACGGGGCTGGCGGTGTCAGCAGGCATGGGCGCCTCCTGTCTGAAGCGCATCAGATAGGCGGGATTCAGCTTTTCGATTAGCCCGTTATTGAGCGAAGCTTATTCTCAAAAATTCGAAAGATTAGCGGGCCGGCGATCAATCGGGGGCGCTCACGAATTCCGGGGTCCGACTGACCAATCTTGTTCCAGCTTCAGCCCGGCAAAACCATCCCTGAAACCCTTGCCAAGCAGGGTGCTAGTCTGGTCGGGTCCAGGCATGGTTTTCAGGGCGGGGTCTGGTCCCTCGGGCCGATGCCGCGCCTTTCATCCAGAGGCACACCGCCTTCGATGGCCCACCTGCCTGTCCGCCCCCTCGCGGGCACCCATATACTGTTGGCATCGGACTCGATGCAGGAGGTGCCAAAATTATAAAGAGCAGGGGCGGAGAGGGGCGGTGGTCCCGCAAGTCACGGATTCAACGCTAGTCTTCCGAATTGGGAGCCAAAATCAACGGCAGCTGAAGCGCACACCAGGGTATGAGCAAGGCCACACGGACGTATCACCAGAGGGTAATCCGGCATCAACAAGGCCACACTAGCGCCACCACACCTTTGCGCGTCGTGCAGCATCCGCCGGATTTCCTCCGCCGCGTTTACGTCGAAGCAACCGCAATCGCGTAGAGTGAGTTCGAATCGGCAAATCTGCCCCGCCTGAAAGGCCCGATGTCCGTATGATGCAGACCCTGACAGATCGAATTGACGGGCTTGATGCACGTGTCCTGGAAGGACGTGTCACGGCGCTCAATGGTCTGTTGGTTGAAGCTGAAGGACCGGTCTCCGGTTTGAGCCTCGGTGCACATGCGACGATCGTCACCGGCCGGGGCACAGCGGAATGCGAGATTGTCGGCTTTCGTGGCCAGACCGCCCTGATGATGCCCTTCGGGCCGCTGGAGGGTATTCGCCCCGGCGCCAAGGTCGTCCTGCAACCGGATTCGGCGCGGGTTCGCCCTTGCCTGAGCTGGCTGGGCCGGGTCGTGGACGGCTTCGCCCGCCCGCTCGACGGCGGACCGGCGCTGAGCGAAGGCGCTCATGCCTACCCCCTCAAGGGCGACCCTCCCATGGCGCACGGCCGCGCCCGCCTCGGCGAGCGGATGGATATGGGCGTGCGCGTCCTCAATGCTTTCGCGCCGATGCGCCGCGGTCAGCGGCTCGGGATTTTCGCCGGCTCCGGCGTTGGTAAATCGGTCCTGATGTCGATGCTGGCACGGGCCTGCGATGCCGATGTCATCGTCATTGGCCTGATCGGAGAACGGGGCCGCGAAGCGCGCGAATTCGTGGACGATGTGCTCGGGCCGGAAGGCCGGGCACGCTCGGTCGTGGTCACCGAAACTTCGGACGCACCGGCGCTGGCCCGCCGCCAGGCCGCGCACTTGACCCTGACCGTTGCGGAATATTTCCGCGACCAGGGCAAGGACGTGCTCTGCCTGATGGACAGTGTCACCCGCTTTGCCCTCGCCCAGCGCGAGATCGGCCTCGCCGCCGGCGAGCCGCCGACGACGCGCGGCTATACACCTTCCGTTTTCGCCGAATTGCCGCGCCTGCTTGAGCGCGCCGGCCCCGGCCCCGAGCGCCGCGACGGCCGCAAGACCGGCACGATTTCTGGCCTGTTCACCGTGCTGGTCGATGGCGATGATCACAATGAGCCGATCGCCGATGCCGTGCGCGGGATTCTCGATGGTCATGTGGTGATGAGCCGGGCGATCGCCGAGCGCGGCCGTTTCCCGGCGATCGATGTCCTCAAATCAGTCAGCCGGACGGCGCCGGAAGTCTTCGCGCCTGCCGAGCGGCCGCTGGTCGCCGAGGCGCGCAAAATGTTGTCGGCCTATGCCGATATGGAAGAATTGATCCGTTTGGGAGCCTACACCCACGGATCGAACCCGGCGCTAGATCGGGCAATTGCTCTCAACGATCCGTTGGAAGCATTTCTTGGACAGGGAAAAGACGAAGCGGCGGACATTCCGTCGACATTCGCGACCCTGGCCGGGATTTTGGATGGTGAAGGAATACCCTCATGACACGCTCACACGAACCCCTGATCCGGCTGGCCCGGTTCAAAGTCGAAGAGTTGCAGAAACAGATGGCCGAACTGGACCGGTCCAAGGGCGCGCTGATCAACCAGATCGAGCGGCTCGAGGTTTCGGTACCTGAGGAGCAGGCGGTCGCCACGCAATCACGTGATGGATATCTGGCCTATGGGTCCTACGCCCAGGCGGTCATCAAGCGCAAAGAGAATATCCGCTCTTCGCTTGATGAGGTCGAGGTCCAGGCCGACGCCTTGCGTGCGCGGCTCGGCGAAGCATTCCAGGAACTCAAGAAGTTCGAAGTCCTGGAAGAGCGCCGCCTGGCTCATATCGAGCGTGCCCTGCGGGCGGCCGAGCAGGACGAACTGGACGAGATCGCCCAGATCCGTCACCGCCGGCCGAATTGATCCGCTCAGAAATTCTGTGACCAGGTGACATCGAGCCGGAGCGAACGGCCCGGCTCGCTGACGCCTGCGAAAACGCGCTCATAATCGGCGTCCAATACGTTCTCGACACCGGCATTGAGTGAAAGGCCGCGCCCGGCCCAGGGCCGCCAGCGCGTGTAGAGATCCAGCACGCTGTAACCGTCCCGGAAACTGGCCGGATCGGTCGCCTCGTCGAAATCACCCGCGATCTCGGCCCGGGCACCCAGGATCAGACGCTGCGGCTCCAGATTCCAGCGTCCGTCCAGATAAAGGCGTGCCGGCGTTGACCGGCCAAGCGGATCACCCGTCGCCGTGTCCTTGCCGTCGATATCGGACAGGCTGGCATCGAGGGCGAAGGCGCCGGTCTCGAATTTCAGCTCCGCCTCATAGCCCGACAATTCCGCCGAGCGGACATTGCTGCTCTGCGTCGTGCCGGCCGAGCAGGGCAGGAAAAATGGCGGCGCGAAACACGTGGGGTCAAAGGCAAAATCCACACTCAGATCGATCAGGTCGGTGGCTTCGGTCTCAAACCAGGCCGCGCGCAATTGCAGCCGGTCGACGCCGCTGAACTGATCCGCCAGATCAAGGCTGAAACCCGCCTCAATGGTCTCGGTCTGCTCGGGCAGGAGATCGGGATTGGCGATGAAGCGGTTGGAGATGAAGACCGGCGCGCCCAAGATGATATGCGGCAGCGAGAAATGCGTGCCATCCAGATAAAGCTCATTGATCGAAGGCGCCCGGAAGCCTTCGCCCCAGCTGGCAAACAGATTGAAGTTTTCGGTCGGTGCATAGGTCGCGGCAAAACGGTTCGATGTCGCATTGCTGGAGGTGTCGGCCGCGAGCTCCGACGCGGTCTCGAAGGAATCATAGCGGATGCCGGGCAGCAGGATGATGCGGCCGGGCAGGCCGAGCGGTGCCGGGCCTTCCAGTTCCAGCTGGGTATAGCCGGCCGTGAACTGACTGGTCGCATCGGGCGCGCCGCCGCGTATGCCGCCGGTCTCGGCGCTGTCATAGCCGTCCTGCGTGTCTTCATAATACTCCCCGCCCACAGTCAGGCCGGCATCGAACTGGCCGAGCTGAAAGGCGAAGCGCTGATCGGCGCGGATGCCGGTGGTTTCCAGATCCCGGCGCAATTGGCGTCCCGAGACCAGCTCCGCCTCATCGACGCCTGTCGTATTGCGATAGACGGTCAGGTCCAGATCCATCCAGCTCAACCCGCCCGGCTGCTGGCCTTCCAGGGCCATGATGACTGGACGGTCGAAGATGTCAGCGCGGGCGACCGTGCCGGCGCCTGGTCCCAGACCGTCTATCAGGTTGATGACAGCCCGCGTTATGCTGCAATTGGAAGCTGGATCCACGCAGCTGAGGCCTCGACCTGGGAACCACCAGTCTCCTGGCGCCCACTGCCGCGCCGGGATGACACCACGCGTGAAGACTATGACGTCATCGCCGCCGTCAACCGCCACACCGTCACGGACTGGGGCTGGATCCATGAGCAGGACAATTCAAAACTGATTGTCCGTGATGGCGCGACCGAGGAACTCGTCCGTGAAGTCGGCGTGAATACTTATCGCCGTGCCGAACTCGAAGGCGCCGCCGCTGCGCACGCCTATTGGGATGCGACTGAAGACTATTGGGTGCATGTCCGTGACCGTTTCCTCCAGCTGGAGACGACCACCCGCCGCTTTCACATCGAGGATGATGCCGAGGGCACACTCCTCTATGGGCCGGTGCTAGATGCTGGCCAGCGCGTCCTGTTCGGGATGGAGGATGTCGATGCCGCCTGGGCCGATGCGCAGACCTATCTCGACCGGCAGATCACCGAGCTGGAATTGCCCGGCCGCTGACGCATCGGCCAGCGCGGGCCTGCCTTTTGGCAGGTCAGCGCTCGCCGATCCGCCGTTTGGAAAAGAAGATCGCACCGATCAGAACGAAATAGATTGCCAGCCGCAATAAAACGACCACTCCGCCGCGTTCATCGAGCCGGGAGAAGGCAAAGTCGAAGGCAAAATTCGGCGGAACACCGATCGCCCAGCGATAGAAAAAGGGCGCGACCGCATCGACCATGAACATGATTGCGGCCGCAGCGGGCCATTGCGGCCATTTCCGCATGATCAGGGCTGCGACCAGTGACAATACGATGATCAGCCACCAGTCATAGCCCGTGAAGCCATTGCTCAGCCGGTCATAGAATGAATCATACATGGCGTTTCAGCTCCCCCCGATGGCCTGTCGCCCAGACTACGCGGCTTCGCGGCCGCGCGCGAGTATTCCTGCAAGGGCTTGATAATCCTTGGCGGCGTCGCAATCGGGCGCCCGCACGGAAACGCAAGTCTGGGTTCGTATCGCGGCCGGTACAGTGGCGTCGCGCCGAACGATGCCCGCCAGGGTCGGTGTGAAGCTGAGGAAGGATTCGCAGGTCTTGCGGAACGCACCGAAGGCATCGCGGGCCGCATTGGCATTGGGGGCATTATTGACCACGACCAGCGGCGAGGCACCCTCATCATGCAGGCGCAATGTCTTCACGAAGGCATAGGCATCGGTCAGCGAGGTTGGTTCGTCATTGATGACGATGATCACATCATCGGCGGTCAGGGCCAGGCGGACAGTGGCGCGGTCGGCACCGGCGGCGAGATCGAGAATGGCGCGGTCATAGGACAGGGCCAGTGCCGCGACACCCGTGGCCAGCTTGGTCAGGCCGGGCCCGGACAGATTGGCCAGGGCACCGGAACCGGAGCGCCCGGAAATGACATCAAATCCGCCGCGCTCGGCGGCGCCGCCGATGGCCGGACAGACCGCGTCTTCGAGCGAGGTCTTGCCGCTGAGAACATTGACGATATCCGCGCGTGGCTGCAGACCGAGCTGAACGTCGATATTGGCCATGCCGAGATCGCCATCCATCAACAGGACGCGCTCATCCATCAGGGACAGGGCGCGGGCCATGCCGACGGCGAGCGTCGTCTTGCCGACGCCGCCCTTGCCGGAAGCGATGGCGAGGACACGCCCGGCGGCGCGATGATGGGGAGCCGAGGCAAGTTTCATGATCAATCGGATTCCTCATAGGGGTGAGCGCGGGTTTCAATCAGGGCGCGGGCCAGCCGCAGAGGCGTTGCCGGAGCGAGGCCGCCGCCGATAAAAGGGGTCGATGACATTTGCGCGAAGGCCAGGCCGGTTTCGCCAACGCCGAGCAGGGCACCAAGGCGCCGCGCGCAATCCAGTTTGACCGGGATACAGCGGCTCGCCCCGATCGAGGCAAAGAGGGACGCGGCGTCCTCGGCATCTTCAGGCGTCAGGCCGGCATCAAAGACGTAGACGATTTCCGCTTCGCTGGAATCGGCGAAGGCGAGCGTCATATCGAGATCATCGAGTTCGAACGGATTGACGGCCGGACTGTCGATCAGCGCCGGCCCGTCGAATTCACGCATCGCGTCGGCCAGTTCGCGCGGGTCGTCGACGGCGATGAAGCTCGCCCCCATTTTTTGCGCCAGCGCTTGCAGGCGCGCATCGGCACCGGCGCGTTCGCCATCGCAGGAAATCAGGGTCGGGACAGAGCCGGCGGCGATGGATCGCGCCGCAGTCTTGGCCAGCGCAGATGTCTTGCCGACGCCGGGTGTCCCGGCAAACAGGACAGCGTGTTCCGGGATGGCGGGCAGGGGCTGGAATGCATAGCGGGCCTCGATGGCGTGGGCCAGCCGGCCGACCGCATGGCCGTCTGCGAAGTCCTGGGCCGCCTTGATCAGCGATTGGGCTGCTGCGCCGGGTGTGCGGTGGAAGCCCAGCGCGCGGATAACCTGGTCGAGATGTTCATCTTCGCGATCCCCGCGCGCAATCTCGGCAGCATCCGCGAGACGCTGCGTGCGTTCGCGCACTGGCTCCACCGGGTCGGGATGGTAGGCCATCTCGCTCGCGGCCCGCACCTGGACCCCGCCATTGGGCCCGTCCGAGGTGGCGATGATGACAGCCTCCGCGCCCATTTCCCGGCGCACATCCGCCATGGCTTGAGTCAGAGTCTGGGCTGCAAAGGTTTTCAAACGCATCGAGGATCACTACCAGGTCAATTGTTGGTCGGTCAGCCGACATGCCCCAGCGTCTTGAGACGTGCGCTCGGGTGGATCTCGTTCTGCGACATCACCACCGTTTGCGGGCGGAAACGCTCCACCAGCGAACGCACATACGGACGAATCACGGGGCTCGTCAGCAGTACAGGTACATGACCCTGTGCCGATGCGGTTTCAAAAGAGTTTCTAACTGCAGCAACAAACTCATGAAGTTTCGATGGTGCCAGGGCGAGTTGTTTGCGGTCGCCTTCGCCGATCAGGGCTTCCAGGAAGGCCTGTTCCCATTGCGGGGTAAGGGCGAGCACCGGCAGGGTGCCGTTTGGCGCCTTGTTGCTGTGACAAATCTGGCGGGCCAACCGGCTGCGCACATGTTCGACGATTGGTTCGATCCGATTGGTCGATGCACTTGATTCGGCGATGCCTTCGACAATCGTCGCCAGATCGCGAATCGAAACGCGTTCGCGAATCAGGGATTGCAGAACGCGCTGGATACCGGCGCGGCTGATTTGCGACGGCGCGATATCGTCAACCAGCTTGCGGTGCTCCTTGGAGAGCTTTTCGATCAGCTTCTCGACTTCGGCGTAAGAGAGGAGGTCCGACATGTTGTCGCGCAGCAATTCGGTCAGATGGGTGACCAGGACGGCGGCTGGCTCGACAATCGTATAGCCGCGGAAAGAGGCTTCCTCACGCAGATTCTCGTCGATCCACGTCGCGGGCAGACCAAAGGCCGGCTCCTTGACGTGTTCGCCCGGCAGTTCGATTTGCATGCCGGCCGGATCCATGACCAGAAGCTTGTGGAGCTGCAGCATGCCGCGCCCTGCTTCGAGTTCCTTGATCCGGATCGCATATTCCAGATTGCCCAATTGCATATTGTCGACAATGCGCACCGCGGGGGTGACGAAGCCCATTTCCTCGGCGAGCGAACGGCGCAGCGCCTTGATCTGGTCAGTCAGCTTGCGGCCATCAACATCATTGATCAGCGGCAGCAGACCATAGCCGAGCTCGATCTTGAGCTCGTCCATCGCCAGGCTGTCCTCGATCGGCGCTTCGCCTGCCGGAGGCGCATGCGATTCGATTTCGGCCGCGTTCTCAGCTTCTCTTTCTGCCGCCTTGCGTTCGACGATGTCGCGATTGAACCAGGCCAGCGCGCCGGTGCCCGCCGCCATCATGGCGAAGGGAATGAAGGGCATGCCCGGCAGGACGCCGATGATGAAGGTGGCAGCCGAGACCAGGCCGAGTCCGGCTGGATTGGCGACCATCTGGCCAAACAGGGCCTTGTCGGCCTGGCCGTCAACGCCGGCCTTGGAGACCAGCAGGCCCGCTGCGACCGAGATGATCAGGGCCGGGATCTGGGAGACCAGGCCGTCGCCGATTGTCAGGCTGGAATAGGTGCCGGCGGCCTCGGCAAAGGGCATGCCCGACTGGGCGACGCCGATAATGATACCGCCGACCAGATTGATGCCGGTAATCATCAGGCCGGCCATGGCATCGCCGCGGACGAATTTCGAGGCACCGTCCATGGCGCCGAAGAAATTGCTCTCGCCTTCAAGATCCTTGCGGCGCTGGCGCGCCTCGTTTTCGGTGATCAGTCCGGAAGAGAGATCGGCGTCGATCGCCATCTGCTTGCCCGGCATGGAATCGAGGGTGAATCGGGCTGCGACTTCCGCGATCCGGCCCGAACCCTTGGTGATCACGACGAAATTCACGATCACCAGGATGGCGAACACGATCACGCCGATCACGACATTGCCCTGCATGACAAAGGCGCCAAAGGCCTGGATGACCTCGCCGGCGGCGTCTGTGCCCTCGGCCCCCTTCGAGAGGATAAGCCGGGTCGAGGCGATATTGAGGCCCAGGCGCAGGAGGGTGGTGATCAACAGCACGGCCGGGAAAGCCGAAAACTCAAGCGGTCGCTTGATGAAAAGCGCGGTCATCAGCACCAGGACCGCGATCGAAATCGAGATCGCAAGCGCCAGATCGAGCAGCATGCTCGGCATCGGCAGGATCAACATCACGAGGATGCCGAGAATGCCGACGGCCAGGGCGACATCGCCCTTGAGAATCCGGTTCAGGAAGGCCTGTGGATCGAAGGCGCCGCTATTGGGACCTATCGAGCCGGAGGCTGAAGTATCGGCCAAGACTTATCCAATCACGCGACTGAGACGCCCATGGCGGGCTGGTTGGGCTGGGGAACCGTAACGCCCTGCTCGGAATAGAGTTTGAGCTTGTTGCGCAAGGTGCGGATCGAGATGCCGAGAATATTGGCCGCATGGGTGCGGTTGCCCAGGCAATGGTCGAGCGTGTCGAGGATCAGGTCCTGCTCGACCTCGGCCACGGTCATTCCGACCATGACCCGCTGGGCGGCATTGGCGGCATCGGACGCCTGGCGCACGGCCGTATTGCCGGAGCCGGAGAAGACCGACCCATCGGGCATGCGGATGGCATCGGGGCTGATTTCCCGGCCGGTCGCGAGCAGCACGGCGCGGTGCATGGCATTTTCCAGTTCACGCACATTGCCCGTCCATTCGCGGGCGACGAGATGAGCCTTGGATGCTTCGGAGAGAGGCAGCGGCTCAACCTGGTTTGCAGTGGCATACTTGCGGATGAAATGTTCCGACAAGGCAAGAATATCGGCCGGGCGCTCGCGCAGGGGCGGCAGCGCCAGATTGACGACGTTCAGACGGAAGAGCAGGTCCTCGCGGAATGTGCCTTCGGCGACGGCCTTGCGCAGATCGCGGTTTGAAGTCGCCAGGATCCGGATATTGACCTTGACCGGCTTGGTGCCGCCAACCCGGTCGATTTCCCGTTCCTGGATGGCGCGCAGGAGTTTGGCCTGCAGCCGCGTATCCATTTCGGAGATTTCGTCGAGCAGAAGCGTGCCGCCATCGGCCTCCTCGAATTTACCGATCCGCCTCGCGATGGCGCCGGTGAAGGCACCTTTTTCATGACCGAACAGCTCGGATTCGAGCAGATTTTCAGGAATCGCTGCGCAGTTGACGGAGATGAAAGGCGCACCGGCACGCTTGGACTTGGCATGGACATGGCGGGCCATGACCTCCTTACCCGAGCCGCTTTCGCCGGTGATCAGGACTGAAGCGTCCGAACCGGCAATCCGGTCGGCCAGGGTGATGACGGTCTGCATCGACGGATCGCGGGCGATCATCGGGCGTTCGTCATCGGAAATGGCCTCGAGGATGGCGGCGATCAGGTCGGCATCGGGCGGCAGAGGAATGAATTCCTTGGCACCGGCACGGATCGCGGCGGCGGCCGCTTCGGGACGGACATTGACGCCGCAGACGACAACCGGGACGATGATGCGCTCGGCCTCATTCGCGGCAATCAGCGCCTGAACATCGAGCGAAAGATCGACCATGATCAGATCGGCGCCGCGGCCAGCGCGCAGATGCGACGTCGCTTGCTGGATCGTGTCGACCTGCGCCACGGAGGCGCCGCGGTCTATCGCGATTTTGGTGGCGGTGTGCAATTGCCCACCGAGGCTTCCGACGATCAGGACTCGCATAATGTCCGCTCCATTGTGTTCATTGTCTCAAGCTGCCGCTTACGCAGCATCCCCGTCCTTGATGATTTCGGTCATTGTGACGCCAAGCCGGTCGTCGACGACGACGACCTCGCCGCGCGCCACCAGGCGATTATTGACGTAGATATCGATGGCCTCGCCGATTTTCCGGTCGAGTTCGACGACGGATCCGGCGGTCAGCTTGAGCAGGGAATTGACGTCGATCTGCGCCTTGCCCAGCACCGCTGAAATATTGACCGGGACATCGAAAACCGGGGCGAGATCGGCGGCGCTCTTGGCGGCTTCGTCGATCATGCCTTCCCGTGGCTGCTGATCCTCGACCGGGACGGGTGTTGCGTCCTTCTCGAGCTCTGGCAGGTCGAAATTCGTATTATCAGGCATGGTCAGCCTCCTTAAGCCGCAGATGCCTTGGCAGCCGGGCCGGCCGCCGCATCTGTCGCGGTTTCTTCCTGGGATGCGGCAGCGAGCCAACGCGCCACGACTTCGCCCAGCCGGGCGTCGATATCCTCGGCCGAGCGTTCGATCGCACCGGTCGCCCATTCCAGGCGAACATCGGCGCCGCTCATTTCGGCATTGCCGCGCACCCGGATCGCACCTTCAAAGCCGAGATCGCGTGCTGTACGCTCCAGCCGTTCGGCCAGATCCTCGACCAGTTCCGGCGCGCAGCGCACGGACAGTCTGGGCTCGTCGCGCAAATCCTGAACGGCTTCGGCAGCGAGCTGCTCGATCGTGTCGATCGGATAGGCGTTCAGCGCCTCGCCGGCGATCTTGCGAGCTGCGGCGAGTGCCAGCTGCGTGGCGCCGGCCCGAAGGGCGGCCGACTCATCGGCCAGGCGTGACAGGATGATCTGCATTTGCGCGCCGATTGTCTGCAGGGACTCGGCGCAGCGGCCTTCTTCCATCTCACGGCCTTCCTCGACGCCCCACATGCGCGCGGAGTCGATGTCATCCTGGGTGAAAAAACGCTTATAGCTCTCGCCATCACGCAGGATCTGGCCGTCATGGTCGAACTCGGTGTCGAAATCAAACTTGGTCGGGCTCATGGCTGGGCCATCCTCAATAAATCAGTTCGTCGTCGGCGCCGCCGTCGGCGAGCAGGATCTCGCCCTTGGCAGCCAGGTCCTTGGCGAGCGCGACAATGCCCTGCTGGGCGGTGTCGACATCCTTCAGCCGGACCGGGCCGAGCGAGGCCATGTCTTCGCGCATGATCTTGGCGGCACGTTCAGACATGTTGGAGAAGAAGAGGTCGCGCAGACTGTCGGAAGCGCCTTTCATGGCAAGGCCCATCTGGTCCTTGTCGATGGCGCGCATCAGGGTCTGGATACCACCCGGATCGAGCTTGGACAGGTCTTCGAACACGAACATCAGCGAGCGGATCTTCTCGGCGCTGTCACGATTGCGTTCTTCCAGCGCCGCCAGGAAGCGGTTCTCGGTCTGGCGGTCGAAATTATTGAAGATGCTGGCCATCATCTCATGGCTGTCATGCTTGGAGGTGCGCGCCAGATTGGACATGAATTCATTGCGCAGCGTCTCCTCGATCTTGTCGAGAATTTCGCGCTGGACCGGCTCCATGCGCAGCATGCGCGTGACAACTTCCAGGGCGAAATCTTCCGGCAGCGAACCGAGAACGCGCGCTGCATGTTCGGCTTTCACCTTCGAGAGCACGACCGAGACCGTCTGGGGATATTCATTCTTGAGATAATTGGCGAGAACGACCTCGTTCACATTGCCCAGCTTGTCCCACATGGTCCGGCCGGCGGGACCGCGCAGCTCTTCCATGATGGTGTCGACCTTGTCGCCGGGCAGGAAAGAGCCCAGCAGGCGCTGGGTCGCCTCAAACGAGCCCATCAGCGAGCCGGTCGATGACATCTGGCCGACGAAATCGACGATCAGCTTCTCAACGGCGGCCGCCGTGACGGTGCCGAGATTGGACATGGCCGAGGAAACCTCGCGGATTTCCTCCTCGTCGAGATGGCTCCACAGGCCGTGATCATCCTCGCCCAGGGCGAGCAAGATGACGGCGGCCTTTTCAGGGCCGGACATTCTGCTGGGGTCTTCGATCGCCTTGCTACGGTCAATTGCCATCATCAACCCTCATGTAGCCAGGTGCGAAGGATCGAGATCGATTCTTCTGGATGGGACTCAACGATGCTCGCCACCTTTTTCACCGACGAGGCTTTTACCTGACCGTCGATTTTGGAGATGTCGATGCCGCTATCGGCCACCGGCCCCGCGCCGTCGGATGCGGATGCACCGGGGAGAGCCATCGGGGGCGCAGCACCGTCGATGCGCGGCGCGGCGCCACCGCCTGTGGCGCCGGCCAGGGCCAGCCCGGTCGGGATGGCCGTACCGCTGGCACCCTTGAGAAGCGGGCGTGCCACCAGGAAAATCACCAGCAGGGCGGTGATGAACATGACGGCGATTTCCGCAATCCGCATGAAGTCGCTCTTGGTGAGGCTCATGCCGGACGTTGCCGGCGTGCCGAGCAATGGGTCCGCCCGGGCAAATTCCATTTGCGTGACGGTCACGGAGTCCTGGCGGCCGCCATCCTCATTGACATAACCCATCGCGGAGCGAACCAGGGCCTCGATGCGGTCGATCTCGTCCTGGGAGCGTTCGCGCCACTCTACCGTGCCATCGGGCTGGGTTTCGATGATGCCGTCGACGGCGACGGCGACCGAGAGACGCTCAATGGCGCCGGCCTCAGTGATCTGGGTGCGGGTGGTGCTCGACATCGCATAGCTGACGACATCATTGGAGATTTCGCGATTGGATGTGGCACCGGCCATTGCCGAGCCTTCACCGGTCTCGCCGTCGGGCAGGTTTTCCGAGGCCGACACGCGATTGCTGTTGGCACCATCCTGATCGATGCTGGTTTCGCTGCGGCGGTCGCGCGATTGAACGACAGCGCCGTCTGGATCGTAAATCTCCGAGCTTTCGGTGACGCTCTGCCGGTTGAGTTCAGCGGTCACCTGCACGCGGGCAGCGCCGGCGCCGACCACGCCCTCGACAAGGTCGAGAATATTCTGGCGCATCTGGCCTTCAATGCCGCTCTGGCGCTCATCCATCATGATGCTGACGGCCGAACCTTCGCCGCCGGCACCGGCCAGCTGGCGACCGCGATCATCGGCGAGGGAAACATGATTGGACTCAATCCCCGCGCCGCTTGCGACGATATTGCGGATCACGCGAACCTGTTCGCTATTGAGCTGCCCATTGGTGCTGATTGTTACTGCTGCGGTCGGTGCCTGCTGATCGCGGGCGAACAGGCGGCGTTCCGGCAGATTGAGGTGGACGCGGGCCGCGGAGACGAAGGCCATGGACTGGATCGTGCGCGCCAGTTCGCCTTCGAGGGCGCGCTTGGCGTTGAGATTCTGGACGAAACTGGTCTGGCCGAAGGAGTCTTCGCGGTCGAAGATTTCATAGCCGACCGAGGCACCGGTCAGCGGGCCGCCCGACGCGACCCGGACCCGGGCCTCGTCGACCTGGTCGCGCGGCACATAAATCGCCGTGCCGCCTTCCCGGATTTCATATTCGACATTGGCCTGGTCGAGCAATTGCGCGGCCGAAGCGGCTGCTGCGGGGTCAAGTCCGGAATAGAGAAGTGATTGCGAGCCGGCACCGACATTGCCGGAAAAATAGACGAGCGCAGCGGCGACGCCGGCCGCGAGACCGAAGATGGCGGCCAGACGGCCGATGCCAAAAGCCCTGAACTGATCGAGAAGCGCGTTCACTGGTTATCCTGCCTGTTCGATTACACGCATCTTGCGCGAACCACTGGGCAGAATTTTCCTACCTACCTCGTAAACGAGGCCTTAATGCGGGAACACAGGACATGTTTCCGGTCCGGCAGGGCAGGTGAGACAGGTGTGTTTTTTTATGCCGCGCACAGGAAAACGGCGACCCCGGGGGGAGAGGGTCGCCGTTCTTGCACAGATTGGTGCGATTTTGCGCTAGCGGTAATGCTGTAATCGAGTCGTGCGCAGACCGGCCAAGCCATGCTTGTCGATTGATCTTTGCCAGCCGAGGAATTCCTCGACGGTGAGCGTATATCGCTCACAGGCCTCGTCGAGCGAAAGCAAGCCACCGCGAACTGCCGCGACCACCTCCGCCTTGCGTCGAACCACCCAGCGCTGGGCGCCGGGATTCGGGAGATCCGCAAGGGTAAGCGGGCTACCATCCGGCCCAATTACATAATTTTCTTTTTTTTGAAGGCGCGGTTGCATGTCCGGTCCCCGTTGTTTGTTTGTAGGATCAACATAGGGGACGGGCTTTAACATCAGCCTAAGCTACTGGGTAAATTTAGGTTTAACCTCGCCAGTAAAATACGCTCATATAATTTGACCTGTCTGGGCATGAAAAAACGGGCCCCGCCGGCGTGGCGGGGCCCGTCATTCATTTAGCGCTGGCTAGCGGTTTATCGCTTCATTCTGATCGCTTCATCCAGCATTTCATCGGCGGTCGTGATGATCTTCGATGAAGCCGAATAGGCGCGCTGGGTCGTAATGAGTTTCGTGAACTCGTTTGCCAGGTCGACATTCGAGCTTTCCAGGGTTGCTGCGGCGATATTGCCTGCAGAACCGATGCCGGCGGTATTAAGTGTGTAGGAACCACTATCGCGCGTGACGCCATAGGCGCCACCGCCAAGCGCCTCAAGACCATCGGCATTGGCGAAGGTTGCCACCGGGATCTGGTAGATCCGCTTGACGATACCATTGGTGAATTTGGCAAAGACCATTCCGCTATTGTCGATGTCAACGCCGGAGAAGTCGCCATAGGGCGTGCCGTTGACCGAGGTCGCGGCGAGTGCGCTCTGGCTGTCGAACTGGGTCAGGCCGCCGGCGCTGGACGGACCGCCAAGCTCGAGTGAGATGGTCTGGGAATTGATGCCCTCCGATGCGGCCCATTGCACCTCGGTCGCGCCGAGTGCGGCGACATTGGCTGATGCCAGGAAATTGAGCGAAGACGGGATCGTGCTGTTGGCGGCGTCGAAATTGCCGTTCGCATCGAAGGCGATAATGCCGGTGGCGATCTGGCCATCAACCAGGCCGGCGCCCGTCGTTACTTCGCTCGCCGGGCTGACATGCAGCTCGGCATGCCACTGATTTGGCGTCGCGGATTTGAGCATCGACAGGTTGATCGTGCGCACGCCGCCCTGGGAGTCATAGATCGGGATGCCATACTGGACATCGGCTGTTACGCCGCCGGATGCCATATTGGTCGCGGATCCGGTGGCATCATAAGTCGCTTCGGAGGCCGAGACGGCCTGGCTGGCCTGCATGTTCGCGCTGAGACCGACTTCGGTCGTGGCCTCGGCAGCACCACCGACCGAGACGGGATTGATGATTTCCAACGAATTCAGGTCGGATGGGTCCGCGTCAATCGTGCCATCAGCCTGGACCGGCCAGCCGGCGAGATAGAGACCGGCGGAATTCTTGAGATAGCCGTTCGCGTCCGGCGTAAAACTGCCGGCGCGGGTAAAGGCGACCGGGTCAGTGGCGGTGAAGCCCCGGGTGTTCTCGCTGACCACGAAGAAGCCATCGCCCGACACGGCGAGGTCAGTTGGCGAACTGCCTGGGGTCAGCAGGCCGCTCTCGCTGATCTGGAGCTTGGTGGAGCTCATGATCCCACCGGCGGCAAATTGCTGCGACGAACCCTCTGAGCGATAGAGAGGGGTGAAGACGGCGCTGGCGCGCTTGTAGCCGACCGTGTTCACATTCGCGATATTGTCGGAAATGGCTGCGAGTGCACTGGAATTGGCGATCAGGCCGGACGCGCCGGCGATCATTGCGGAATTGATGCTCACGATAAGCTCCTTATTTGTGATTGGTTTTGGAGCGTTCTGCCATTGTGTGAGGCCGGTCTGCTCTTCTGGCGGTCCGGATCAGGCCAGCGGCCTGCTGATGTCTGCGATTCTTATTCCTGAAGCGCGAGGACCGAGGAGAGCGGAACTTCCACCCCTCCCATTTCCACGACGACTTCGGATCCTGAAAGGTCAATGCCGGTGACGCGGGCGGAGGCCCGGATCTCGGCCGTGATATTGGCACCATTTTCGGCGGCGGCATCGATCTCGAGCGAATAAATCCCGTCCGGCGCCGCGCTACCGCTCGTCGTTGTCCCGTCCCAGGTGAAATCGTGCCGGCCGGTCGTGGTGTCACCCGCGGTGCGATAGACGATCCGGTCGCTGGAATCCCGGACGACCAGCGATGTGTTTTTGGCGTTTTCCGGCAATTCATACTGCCACGAGGCGGCCCCGTCCTGCAGGCGGCTATCCGGGGTCAGTGCGGTTGCGACACGACCGATATAGCCTACCGATGAAGTCTGGGCGGCAGCCGACTGAATGATCAGCAGGCTTTCCAGATTCTGGTTCTGTGCGATCTGCTGCTCGACACCGGAGAATGAGACGAGCTGATCGACGAATTGTGTCGCATCCAGCGGATCGAGCGGATCCTGGTTTTTCATCTGCGCAGTGAGCAGGTTGAGGAACATCTCGTAATTATCGGCCAGGCCCGTCTGACTATTGGCCAGTGACGGGCTGGTATCCGTTACGGAATTGATCGCGCTTGCCATATATTATCTCCTAAACCCTGAGGTCGACGCCGTCGCGCCGCGACAGCCGGAATCCGTAAGCGTCGGCCGGGCCGGTCTCGATTTCGGCACCGACTTCCTGCGCGCCGTCCTCGTCCTGTCCATAGACATTGAAATGATTGCCCTGCTCGGCCTCGGCGGACTGTTGCTCGCCATTGCCCTCGTTGAGCTCGAAGGTCAGCCCGTCTTCCTCGAGCTCCAGCCCGGCATCATTGAGGGCGCGTTCCAGCTCGCGCGCGGAGCGCTGCATCTCGGCAAGTGTATCGCCGCGTTCGACCGTCAATGTGGCCTGGACGCGATTATTCTGGCTGAGCTCCAGCCGGATATCGACGCGCCCGAGTTCAGCAGGGTCGAGCCGGATGCCGAACACGCGCGAACCATTGGCAAAGCGCTGGGAAATCTGGCCCGCCAGATGCTGGGCCGCGTGCGGGGTGAAACGCGCGGCCTGGCCCGCCTCGGCGGCGCCGCGTGATGCGCTCTGTGTGGCCGCAGCCCCGGTGCTGGTCGTCGTGCTCAGCGCGGGGTCAAGGCTGACGCTCGAGACGCGTGCGGCCTCAGTGGTGAGCGGCGCGGCTGCTGCGGCTGGCGGCTGCGGCGTTGAGACCGGCAGCTCGCGACTCGTGCTCGGCGTCTCTGCTGGCGAGGCGGATGGTGTGGCAGGGGCAGCTTGCGGTGGCGCTGATGCGCTTGCGTTTTGGGCTTTGGCGCCCGCCTGGCCTGCCGCATTCGCGACGGGTCTACCCTTGTTGCGCCCGGCAGCGATATTGCCGTCGCGCTCATCCACGCCCTGGCGGGCCTGGGCGAAACGTCCGGCCGGAGCGGCCTCGGCAATGCCAGGGCTGACTGTCCCCGTCGCAAGTGACTGTGTCGGGGCTTGGCTTCCGGGGGTAGCCGCCGGTGTAGCGGTCACGGCCGGGCTGGCGGGCAGGGCGGGCTCACGCTGTGTTGGCGCGGGGCTGCTCGGTGAAAGCACGGCCATGACGGGCGGCTTCTCGGCCTTGTTCATTGCCGGGATTGTCGCCGAGCCCTGTGTGCTGATAGTGCCGGCTACACTCGAAGCTGGGCCGGCTTTTGTCGCATCGCCATCAGGTGGCGTGGGGCTCTGGTCCAGCGTGAGTTTTGCGCCAGTAATGCCATCGAGACCTTTTGTACTGACCGATCCTTTTTCCGCCTGCCCTGCTGCTCCCGGCGCGACGGCTGGTTCTGCTGCAGGATTGGCATTGAGGTCACGCGCAGTGCCTCCGTTTGGCACGGGGGTCGATGTCTGAGCAGCTGCGCTGGCGTCCCCGACGGGTATGGGAGAGCTGGCTGTCGCCGGATTCGCTACGGCAGTAGCCACCGTCCTGCCAGCCATGGTGTGGCCCGGGGGATTTGCGCTGCCAGGCAAGCCTGCCGGTGGAGGCTCGCTATGGACGGACTGATTGGCGCGCATCGGGCCCGCGACCGGGGCGGCTGATGCGGCGGAATCTTGGCGCGGCCCGGCCTTGGCGATGATTTCCGGTTGGCCGCGGTCGGCCCCTCCGTCCGGTCCGGTCGTCGGTGCCCCAGCCTGGGTGGTATTGGCCGGCGTTCCGGCCACGGCGTCGGTTCGCGCGGTCCGCGGGGCGGCCATGTCAGTTGGTGCTGCCGTGCTGGCTGGTGCTGCGGCGTCGCTATGCGCCGTGATATCGCCGGCATATTCCGGTTGGCCCTGGCCCGTCCATCCGCCTGCAGAGGCCAGCCGGGCGCCATCCGGCGCCGCATCGCCGGGGTTATCCGAGCCGCCGTCTGTTGATGCAGTGCCTGCTGGGGCCGTTGGGCTGCCGGGAGCAGTATCCGCGCCTGGCGAGGCGCCCGTGGCGGGCTTGGCGTTGCCTGCCGTTTCTCCTGCAGGTGTGCCCGCCGGAGCGGTCTCCTGTTGCAGATCACCGGGAGTGCCCGCTTCCGTCTTCATACCCGGCTTGCTGGCAGGCCCAGTATTGGCGGCCGGCGGCGTGGTCGGCGTTGCAAGCCCAACCATCGTGTCAAAGGCCGATTGGTTTGCAGTGCCGCTCGAGGTGTCAGCGCTGGCCCGGTCGGAGCCTGAACGGGCAGACGCGCCCCTCGATGCAGCCATGGCCGCATTCGGGGAGGTGAAATCTGCGCCTGGAACAATCGTTGGCATGGTCAAGCTAATCCACTCATTTGGCACACAATGCGTGCCGTGTCGGTGGAAGATGTCGCAAGCATCATGCCAGAGGGAAGGAGCATTAAGATCCTGAAATATATAATTAATTTCTGGGTAAGACAGGTAAATGGCGCATTCGACCCGGCGGATTGTGCCCGGTGGTGGGCTGAAGCTGCCGGGCGCGGCCGCGGGCATTTGGGGCCCGTTCGGGACGCCGGTTTTGCCGTGCCCGCCACGTGATTTTCGCGGTGTGCGCGGACTTGGCCCGACCCTTGCGATTAACCTTGCAGGACGTCCACCAGGTCGGGATGTCGGAAAGACGCAAATTTGCATGAATATGAAAGCAAAAACAGGTTCTTGTACGTCAAATGCGGACGCTGCCCGGAGTGTGCTGAGCCGTTGCGGGCTCGGCAAGCCTTGCCGGAGTGTCGGCAGTTTTGACCATCCGGGCTTCCTGTCTTGCGATGTTTCTAGGATGGCATCATGTCGCTGAACAGTATTATCGGTAGCGCCCTGTCGGGTCTGTCTGCGAGCCAGGCCGGCCTCAATTCGGCCGCCAACAACGTCGCCAATGTCAATACGCCCGGCTATGCGCGCACCCAGGCTGTGCAGCAGGCACTCAATATTGGCGGCGTCGCCATGGGTGTGCAGGTTGTCGGTATCTCCCGCATTGCCGATGTCTACCTCCAGGCGGCCTCGATCCGGGCAATCAGTGATGGCGAGGCGGCGCAGATCCAGGCCAATGGGCTGGACAAGGTGCAGTCGCAGTTTGGCAAGCTCGATGATGAGGGCTCCATGTTTGCGCGCCTGAGCCAGGCGTTCTCCAGCCTGTCCCAGGCCAGTGTTGACCCGTCGCAATCGGTCGCGCGCCTGTCGGCGGCTGCCGATTTGCAGGCGTTTTTCGATGAGACGAGCCGCTTGTCACTGATGATCACCGATCAGCGCCGCGACGCCGATTCCCAGATCCAGGCAGCGGTCCAGCGCACGAATGAAATTCTGAGTGAACTCAGCAGTTTGAATAGTAGCGCCCAGAGCATTAGCGTCGCCGGTGGCGATACGTCCGGCGTGGCCAACCGGCAATCGGAACTCCTCGACGAATTGGCGGGCTATATCGATATCAAGACCGAAACCAAGTCGGACGGGCGAATTATCGTACGCACCGGTGACGGTGTTGCGCTCGTCGAGACAGGGGTTTCCCAACTCGAATACACGGCGACGGGCAGCGGCGCGCTTGGTGTCAATTACGGCAAGATTTATGTGCAGCCCGCCTATGGTGCGCAGAGGCAGGAACTCAGCGGGCACATCGATAGTGGCAAGCTGTTCGGACTGATTGATCTGCGCGACCGCATCCTCCCGGAGATCGCCGATGAATTGGCCGAGCTGACGGCGGGCGCTGCCGATGCGCTCAACCTGGCGCACAATAATTCGGCGGCCTATCCGGCGCCGCAAACCCTGACCGGACGCAATACTGGCCTGGTCGCAGCCGACTTGCACAACTTCACCGGCGCCACGACGCTGGCGGTCACGGATGCTGGTGGCAGCCTGGTCAAGCGCATTGATATTGATTTTGACGCTGGCACGCTCAGCGTCGATGGCGGTGCCGCCGCCGCAATCGGGACAACGGTCGGCACACTGTCAACGGCGATCAATGCTGCATTGGGTGGCGATGGCACGGCGGTGTTCGCCAATGGTGCCCTGACCCTGACCGCGACGAATGCCAATAACGGCCTGGCAACGCTGCAGGATGCCGCTGCGCCGAGTGATCGCGCCGGCCGTGGCTTCGCCCACTTCTTCGGCCTCAATGATCTGGTCGCCTCAACCAGCCCCGGCTTCTACGAGACCGGACTCTCCGGTGCCGATGCTCACCAGTTTGCCACCGGCACATCGCTGAGCTTCCAGATCACCACGCCGGACGGACGGTCTGCCGGAACGGTCAATATCCCGATGGTGACCGGCGAAACCATCGCCGATGCCGTTACAGCGCTCAATAACTCAGCGACCGGGCTGGGCCGCTACGCCACATTCACGCTCGACGCCAATGGTCAGCTCACCTCAGTGCCGAAATCGGGTTATGGCGATTTCGACCTCAAGCTGACCACTGATGATACCAGCCGGGCCGGGTCCGGCCTGTCCTTCTCCAAACTGTTCGGCCTCGGCCTGGCCGCGACGGCCGGCCGGGCGCAGGCCTTCTCGGTCAATCCCACGATCCGCTCGGACTCCTCGAAGCTCGCGCTCGGACAATTGAATATCGGCGCAGCGACCGTGGCTGGCGATCTGGTTCTGACCTCCGGCGATGCGCGTGGCGGGCAATTGCTGCAGGCGGCCATGACCAATGTGCGCTCGTTCGATGCCGCGGGCTCGATCAATGCGGCCAATTCCAGTCTGCAGGATTATGCGGCTCGTCTGGCCGGCAGCATCGGGTCGCGCGCCGCGCGGGCCGAGAGCGAGGCGGCCTCGGCCGATGTGTTGCGCACGACGGCGCAGACCAAGCGCTCGAATGTGGAAGGCGTCAGCCTTGATGAGGAACTGGCCTCAATGACGCTATACCAGCAATCCTATAACGCTTCGGCGAGAATGCTGCAGGCGGCCAAGGAAATGACCGATGCCCTCATGAGTATTGTCTAGGAAACGATTGAGCCATGACACGAATCTCGACATCCGGTGCGACCCAATCGGCCCTGCTCGATCTGATGCGCGCCCAGCAATCCCTGTTCCAGGCGCAGCAGGAGCTCAGCACGGGCAAGAAGGGAAATGACCTCAAGGGCGTCGGCTATCAGGCTGAAACCATTGCCGCCAGCCGGACGGCGTTGTCGCGGGCACTCTCTTTTGAAGAGGCGGCGATCCGTTCGGGATCGCGGCTTGATGCGCAGAATGTTGCGCTGGAACGCCTGTCCGATTCGGTCGGCGAACTGCGCTCGGCCATGACCTCTAAAGATGGCACTTTCATCATGCAGGAGATCACGGACTCCTTTTATGGAGCGATCAATGCTCTGAACAGCCAGCATCTCGGCTCCTACATGTTCAGCGGAACACGCGATGATACCAAGCCGATGACGGTGAGTACGCTGACCGAACTGGCGGCCTTGCCTGTCGTGGGTGATGCGTTTCAGAACAGCGATCTGGAACCGACCGTACAAATCGACCAGAACACCAATGTCACGGTTGGACGTCTGGCCAGCGATATCGCGACCGACATCATGGCCTCCTTCAAGCGCATCGCCGAATTCGAGGCCGGGCCCAATGGCCCCTTTGTCGATCCGATGACCGATGTTCAGCAGGCATTTGTGATCGGCGAGCTGCAAAATATCGTCGCTGCCCAGGACGCGATCATTTCGGTCGTCGGCATGAATGGCGTGATGCAGGCACAGGTCGAAAGTTCGCAGCAGAGCCAGAAGGACCGGCAGAATTTCCTGATCGGCATGATCAAGGATATCGAGGATGTCGATCCGGCCGAGGCCGCGACGCGGTTTCAGACCGCGCAGAATGTGCTGGAAGTCTCGGCGAAAACCTTCGCCTCGCTGACACAGGTTTCGCTGCTCAATTATTTGCGGTAAGCCTTCCCCAACTTCAACCGTTTGCTGCGGGCCTTGACCCCGCTGGAGGCGAATATGTCTGCACCAGATACCGGCCGCGCCATGGCGCGTGCCGATGCACTCCTTTCAGATTTTGGCCTCGCCGGCGATCCGCTCGGCCTTGGCGGCAATCCCGCCGATCA
>NZ_CAXBKN010000046.1:0-23263 GCF_963976135.1 uncultured Maricaulis sp. | reverse complement strand
GAGCGATAGCCCGAATCGACACGCTCGACCTCGCGCGCCACCAGGCCATAGGCGACATAGCCCAGCTCGGCGCCGCCATAGGCTTCGGGGATGGTCGAGCCGAGCAGGCCCAGCTCACCCATTTCGCGGAAGATGCCCGGATCGGTCTTTTCCTCGCGGAAGGCCTCGATCACCCGCGGCTGCAGCTTGTCCCGGGCATAGGAGCGGGCGGCATCGCGCACCAGGCGTTCTTCCTCGGTCAGCTGGTCGTCGAGGCGGAAGGCATCCTCCCAGTCGAAGGCGCCGAGATCCGGTGCATCCTTGGCTTTGAGTGTGGTCATGATTGTTTCGTCCCCGTGCCTGGTGCCGGTCGTGCGGCGCTGAAATCCGGTTTTCGTTTCTCGAGGAAGGCGCGATAGCCTTCATTGAAATCCGCGTGATTGAAGGCCCCGGCGAACAGGGCTTTCGTCGCTTCGCTGTCATGGTCCTGCCCGGCGAGCACGCGGGCGATCATCTGCTTGGTGAATTCGGCCGAATGCGGCGACATGTCCAGTAGCTGATCCACATAATCGCCGACCAGGCGTTCGAGCCCGGCAGGCGAGGTCACCCGATTGGCCAGACCGCAATCAAGCGCCTCGGCGGCATCGAGCGTGCGGGCCGAGAACAACATGTCCTTGGCCATCGCGCCGCCGACGCAATCGACCAGGCGTTTGGTGTCATTGAAGGGGTAGAGGAGGCCCATCCTGGCCGGGGTGATGGCGAAGCGGGCACTCTCATCGGCAAAGCGCAGGTCGCAGGCCAGCGCCAGGGCGCAGCCGCCGCCGAAACAGGCTCCGCGAATCATCGCGATGCTCGGATGCGGAAAGGCGGCAAGCGCATCCAGCGCGGTGGCGATCTGGCGCGAATAGTTTTCGCCGCGCTCGGCGGTCGCGTAAAGCTCGGCGAATTCCGAGATGTCAGCCCCCGAGGCAAATGTGTCGCCGGCACCGCGCACGATCAGCACGCGGCAATCGCGCGCGGCGGCTTCGAGCAGGCCGGGCAGAGCGGCCCACATCGACGCTGTGAAGGCATTGCGGGTGTGCGGCCGGTTGAGCACGAGTTCGGCAACCGCGCCGCGGCGCTCGACTGTCAGGCCTGCATCGGAGGGCTGTGTCATCGACGGAAAACATCTCTTTTCGAACAGGCGTGTCGCGGCAAGGTCTTTGTCATGCCGACAAAAGCAGCATAAACCTGCGGCCCTGAGTCATAAAAGCGCCGCGCTGCGTTTTGCGTAGCGATGCCGGGGAGGGCTTTATGAACCAACAGACAATCCTCGTATTGATCACGCTGGTGACCTATAATCTCATTCTGATCGGGGTTGGCGTCTGGGCCAGCAAGCGCAACCGGAATGAGTCCGATTTCTTCGTAGCCAGCCAGGGGTTGGGGGCTTGGGTTGCCGGCCTTTCCTATGCCGCCTCGACCTCGTCGGCCTGGGTGCTGCTCGGCTTTACCGGCTTCGTCTACGCCACCGGATTGTCGGCCCTTTGGATGGTGCCGGGGATCTGGGGCGGCTATGTTGCGGTCTGGCTCTGGTTCGGCAGGCGCCTGCGCGAGGAAACCGCCGAGCGCGGTCATGTCACGCTGACCGATTTTCTCGCCGCGAGGACCTCCGGCCGGATGCGGGTGCTGATCACTGGTCTGGCCTCGCTGCTGATCGTGTTCTGCTTCGTCTTCTACATTGCGGCCCAGTTTGGCGCTGCCGCGGCCGCCTTCGAGACCCAATTCCCCGTCAACCAGACCGAAGCGGTGATGATCGGCGCGGCGGTAATCCTGATCTATTCCCTGCTCGGTGGTTTCTGGGCCGTCAGCGTCACCGACATGCTCCAGGGCTTCATGATGCTCCTGGTCGCGCTAACCCTGCCGGTGGCAGCGCTGATCGCCGCGGGCGGACCGGCGCAGGTTTTCGCGACCCTCGCGGCCGAGGCGCCGCCGGAATATCTCCAGATCACGGGCGGCCGCGCCGGCTTCATGCTGGTTGGTTTCGTGCTCGGCGTCTGGGGTGTCGGTATCGGTGCCCTGGGGCAGCCGCAACTCATGTCACGTCTGATGGCGGTGAAGGATGAGGCGGCGCGCTATCGCGGCTTCGCCATCGCCATCGTCTGGGCCGTGATCATGTTCACCGGCATGACCGTGCTGGCCCTGGCCGGACGTGCCCTGGTCGGCGGCGCGGAGAATGGCGAAAACCTGTTCTATCTGCTCGCCGGCGATCTTCTGCCGCCGATCCTGGCCGGCATCGTGCTCGCCGCCGTGCTTTCAGCGGTGATGTCGACGGTGGACTCCATCCTGCTCGTCGCTGCCGCCGCGATCGCCCATGATATGGGCTTGTCGCGCCGCTTCCCCGGTAGCGAACTGACCGTGTCGCGCATTGTCATGCTGGCCATCGCCCTGGTGGCGATCTGGATGACGCTGGCCCTGCCAAGCACGATTTTCGCCCGCGTGCTGTTCGCCTGGGCGGCGCTGGGCGCAGCCTTCGGGCCGATCATCATCATGCGCGTGATGCGGTTTGAACCCAGCGGGCGCGCCATCCTCGGTGCCATGGCGAGCGGTTTCGCCCTGACGGTCTTCTTCAACGCAATGGGCGCGGTTGATCCAGCCGGGCTGGACGGGGTGATGCGCATTCTCTCGGACCTGGCGCGCCTGCCCGGCGACCCGTTCGAACGGGTCATGCCCTGGGTGCCCGCGCTGCTCATCCTGTGGCTGGGGCGGCAGAGAGGGGGCCTGGCGCAGTGAGGGCGCTGGCGGTGCATGACTGTCTGCGGCCGGGGAAAACCTGCGTCCGACCGTTCGGGCGCAAAGCTTGCCGGGATGAGGGGCGGGGCCTATTATCCGCGAAATGAGCTTACCTATTTTCAGATCCGAACGCGCCAATGCGGCGCGGCGAATTATCGGCCCGGCATCGCATCGCGAGCCGGGTTTACGCCGTTGAACTGATCTGAATGGATGCCGGCCGGCGGTGTCGATATTTGCGAGTGCAGTGCTCATGACCAGCCATCTTCATCTCGTCTGCGGCAAGATTGCTGCGGGCAAATCCACGCTCTGCGCCCGACTTGCCGAGGCGGATGCGACTGTCCTGCTCAGCGAGGACGCCTGGCTATCAAGCCTCTGGCCGGGCGAGATCAATGCGCTGGCAGACTATGCACGGTATACCGCCCGCCTGCGCGCTGTCATGGGCGAGCACATTACCGCCCTGCTGCGGGCCGGCACCAGTGTGGTGCTGGACTTCCCGGCCAATACCCTCGCCACACGCCAATGGATGCGATCCATCATTGATGCCAGCGGCGCCGCACACACCCTGCATTGGCTCGATCTGGATGATGCGACATGCAAGGCCCGCCTGCGGCGGAGAAATGCTGCTGGCGAGCATGCCTACCAGGCCGGTGAGGCCGAATTCGAGCTGTTCAGCCGGCATTTTGTCCCGCCGGCCGCGGCCGAGGGGTTTGTGCTTTTGGTGCATCAGGCAGGCGGAAAGCCGGAGGGGGAAATCCCTGGGCGATAACGGGCCGGGGCCTTGCCCGGGGCCGGATCGGACCGCGATCCACATCGGCCTAGTCGTATGTTTTTTTGTTGGTTTTAAAAATGGCGATGTCTGCATTCCGGCCGGGATATTTTTTCGCGCGGGGGGCCGGGACGGCGCAATCGAGGTTTTTTTCTGCTTGCTGCCAGCGCCTTAAGTGTTAACGTGGCATTACTAGATTTTTATTCAGTAAGGGGGGTTACGTGACCTTAAAATTCAAACTCTTGACCGCTACAATTTGTAGCGGGCTCATGATTGCCGGGGCGTCAGCGCCGGCTTTCGCTCAATCCAACGCGTCTGTCCAGCGCGAGCTGGCCAATGCGCAACAGCGCATCCGCGATCTGGAAAACCAGCTCAACAGCTCGGCTGATTATCCGCCAGCGCTGACCGACGGGCAGTGCTTCGCCCGCGTCCTGGTCCCGATTTCGACCGAGCCCGTGACCGAATCGATTCTGGTTCAGGCCGAGACGACCGAGACGGTCATTATCCCGCCGAGCTATGAGACCGTGACCGAGAACGTGCTGCTGGAAGCGGAACGTATCGAGCTTCGCGTTGTCCCGGCGACCTTCCGGACGGTTTACGACACGGTTGTGGTTGAGCCTGAGCGCGTCGAGCGCCGGATCATTCCTGCCACCTATCGCACGGTTACTGAAACTGTCGTGATTGAACCTGCCCGCACCGAGCGCCGTGTCGTCTCTGCCGGTCGTCGCACGGTGACCGAGACTGTGACCCTGCAGGCTGAACGTATCGAGCAGATCGTCGTACCTGCGGTTTACGAGACCTATACCGAACAGGTTCTGGTCCGTGACGCTTACACTACCTGGCAGCCCTCTGCGCCGCTCTACCAGCGGGCCCGCAACACCGGCGCTGCCGGCGATGCAACCACGGCTGAAGAATATGCACGCCGCAATTTCTCGCGCTCAGAACTGCGTGAGCTGCCGACGGGCGAAATTCTCTGCCGCGTTGAAGTTCCTGCCGAGTACGCGCCCGTGACGCGCCGTCGCCTGGTCCAGGCCGAACGCATCGAGCAACGGGTCATCCCTGCGGTAACCGAACTGGTCGAGCGCAGCGTGCTGGACACCTCTTACAGCGGCACGGCTTCGGCGCCAGGCGGAACGCGCGATGATGCGTATTCCCGTGTGGTTGAAGAAACCATTCCGGCTGTCACCCAGACGGTCACCCGCCAAGTTGTCGATACTCCGGAACAGGTGATCGAAGACGTCATCCCGGCTGTCACCCGCCAGGTTGCGCGCCAGGTCGTCGATGTGCCTGAACAGGTTATCGAAGACGTCATTCCGGCGCGTTATGAGTCGGTACGGGTGCAGCAGGTTGTTGTTCCGGGCCGTACGGAAACCCGGGTTGTCCCGGCCGTTTATGAAACGCGCACTCGCCAGGTCGTCGCCGGCGGCGGCAATCTCGATTGGCGCGAAGTGTTGTGCGAAATCAATGCGACACCGGAAGCGATCCGTCAGATCCAGCGTGCTCTGCGCGATCGCGGTTATGATCCGGGTCCGATTGACGGCATCATCAATGAGCGCACTTTCTCCGCGCTCGAAGATTACCAGCGCGCCAATAATCTGATCGTTGGTCAGATCACCCGCGAGTCCGTGGAACATCTCGGCGTGCCTTACGCACCGCTGACGGTGAACTTCTACTCGCCTGGCGTCGAATAGGCTTCGCCGGGGCCAGCCGTTCAACCGGCTGGCCCCGGTGGCGCAGACCTTTGCATCAACACCGTTTTTGTCTCCCGAGCGGGAAGACAGGAACGGTGTTTTTGTATGAGTATCCGGATGCGGGCCGGCCAGGCCGCCAGCATGCGACACCGAGGCCCTTGACCTGGCGCCCATCCCGTAAGACCAACCACCCATGATCGCTGAACTCGGCCAGGCCGCCCTCATTCTCGCATTCGTTGTCGCGCTCTTGCAGGCCGGACTCGGTTTCGCCGGGGTCGCTGTACGCGATCCTGTGTTCCACCGATTTGCGCGGGCCGGGGCGATGGCGCAGTTTGTCCTGGTCGCGTCGGCCTTTGCCTGTCTGACCGCGCTGTTCGTCGTGTCGGATTTTTCCGTGCTCGTGGTGGCGCAGAACTCGCACACGCTGAAACCCTTCCTCTACAAACTATCCGGCGTCTGGGGCAATCATGAAGGCTCAATGCTGCTCTGGGCACTGATCCTGACGGCTTATACCGGCGCGCTCTCCCTGCTGGCACGCCATGTCGCGCCGCGCCTGATCACGCTGACCTTTTCGGTGCAATCGCTGATTACGGCCGCCTTCCTCGCCTTTCTGATCTTTACCTCCAATCCGTTCGCCCGGCTGTTTCCGGTGCCGCTCGACGGCGCCGATCTCAATCCGCTGCTTCAGGATCCCGGTCTCGCCTCGCATCCGCCCATGCTCTACGCCGGCTATGTCGGCTTCTCGATTACCTTCTCCTTCGCAGTTGCGGCCCTCATCGAGGGGCGGGTCGATGCGCGCTGGGCACGGATCGTGCGTCCCTGGGCACTGACGGCGTGGACTTTCCTGACGATCGGCATCGCGCTGGGTGCCAGCTGGGCCTATTACGAGCTGGGCTGGGGCGGCTGGTGGGCCTGGGACCCGGTCGAGAATGCTTCTCTCATGCCCTGGCTGGCCGGCACGGCCTTCATTCACTCGCTACGGGTGATGGAAAAACGCGACACGCTCAAGGCCTGGACCATCCTGCTGGCCCTGCTCACTTTTTCGCTGTCGCTGGCGGGAACCTTCCTGGTGCGCTCAGGCATCATTACCTCGGTCCACGCCTTTGCCGTAGACCCGGAACGCGGTGTTTTCATTCTCGGCATCCTGATCCTGGTGATCGGTGGCTCGCTGGCGCTTTACGGTCTGCGTGCCGGCCAGCTCAAACCGACGGGCGTGTTTGCCGAGGTGAGCCGCGAGAGCACATTGCTGGTCAATAACCTCTTTCTGGCCGCCGCCTGTGCGCTGGTCTTCTTCGGAACCTTCTACCCGCTCTTCATCACCACGGTGTCTGACGAGACGATCTCGATTGGTGCGCCATTCTACCATGCCACCTTCATCCCGATGATGGCCGTGCTCTTCCTGCTCATCCCCGTCAGCGCCATGCTCGCCTGGAAGCGGGGCCGGCTGGGACCGATTGCGAAGAAGTTGATGCCAGCCTTCATCGCCGCGCTGGCCGCCGGGTTGATCGCGCTCTGGATGGCCGAGCGTGAAGCCGTCGCCGGCGCAATCGGCACGGCACTGGCTGTCTGGGTCGGTCTGGGCGTTCTGCTCGACCTCAAGACCCGGGTGAAACTGTTTGAAATCGACCTCGCCGCCAGCTGGGCGCGGGCCAAGCGCCTGCCGGGCGGGATCTGGGGCATGATGGTGGCACATTTCGGTCTGGCGGTGCTGATCTTCGCCGTTACCGGGGTCAGCGCCTGGAAGGATGAGGCCAGTGCCTTCCTGATGCCGGGCCAGTCGCTGGAACTGGACGGATACTCGATCGAACTGGTCGATGTCGTGCGCAGCGACCGGGAAAACTTCGTCTCCCAGGCCGGTACGCTGGCGGTTTCGAGAACCGGCCGCGAGCTGGGCCATCTGGTTGCCGAGCGGCGCTTCTATCCGGTGCGCGAAATGGCCACGACAGAATCGGCAATTCGCGCGCGCCTCGATGGCGACCTCTATGTCACCATCGGCGAGGGGGTTGAGGGACGTGGCTGGGCCGTTCACGCCTATGTCTATCCGCTCGCGGTCTGGCTTTGGATCGGCGCGGCACTGCTGGCGCTCGGCGGCGTTCTGGCGCTCGGTGATCGCGGCCGCCGAGCACTGACATCGCGCAAGCCCGAGGCGACCGTCGAAGGGGAGGTGTTGTGATGGGGCGCTGGCTCGCCTTCCTGCCCTTGCTCGCCTTCGCGGTGATGGCGCTCTATTTCGGCATGGGGCTACGCGAAAATCCGAACGAGATTCCCTCGCAGCTGATCGATGAGCCGCTGCCGGCATTCGACCTGCCTCCGGTTGCGGGTGCGGCGGCAGGCCTGTCCAATGCCGACCTCGCCGGGCATGTCAGCCTGGTCAATGTGTTTGGGTCCTGGTGTCCGCCCTGCGCGATTGAACACCCGATGCTGATGCAGATCGCGCGCTCGGGCCTTGTGCCGATCTATGGTGTCGACTGGCGCGACACGCCCGAGGCAGGCGCTGCCTGGCTGGAGCGCCATGGCAATCCCTATCGGGCTGTGGGCCTGGATCCGGACAGTCATCTCGCGATCGATCTGGGAATCACCGGTGCGCCGGAGAGCTTCCTGGTCGATGCCAGCGGACGCGTGCGCTATCGCCATGTCGGCATTATTACACAGCAGGACTGGGACGACACCATCCTGCCGCTGATCCGCGAGCTGGAGGCCTCTTGATGCGCGCCCTGATCGCCTGCCTTGCTCTATTGCTCACCCCGGCCGCCTGGGCCGCACCATCGCCCGACGAGGCCTATGCCGATGCGGCGATGGAACGCCGCGCCCGCGGCCTCTACACGCAATTGCGTTGCGTTGTCTGTCAGAGCCAGAGCATTGATGAATCCAACGCCTCGCTGGCGCAGGACATGCGCATCGTCGTGCGCGAGCGCCTCGAGGCAGGGGACAGCGATGCCGAGATCCTTGCCTATATGCAGGCTCGCTATGGTGATTACGTGCTGATGCTACCGCCCTTGCAGGCCAATACGCTGGTCCTGTGGGGGCTGCCCTTCTTCATTCTGCTGGCGGGGGGAGGCTTGGTCATTCTCTATGTCCGGCGCCAGGCGAGGGGGCTTTCCGAGACCTTGACCCCTGAGGAAGAGGCCGAACTCGACGCGCTGATGGATGAGGAGGGCCAGTAATGCTGTGGATCCTGATTGCCGCCATGGCCAGCCTTACGGTCGCCGCCCTGGTCCTGCCATTCATGCGCCGCGATGTGGCGGTGGAAGAGGATGGTTTGGGGGCATTCTCCGGCCAGTTGGAGGAGTTGAAGCGGGATCGCGAACTGGGCCTGATCGATGCCGCCCAGGCGCGCGCTGCCGAGCTTGACATCAAGCGTCGCCGTCTTGCCGCCACCGCGCTTGGCGATCAGGACGGAGGCGGCCAGGCCAATTCGGCCTTGCGGCAGTTGGCGATCATTGTCTGTGGTCTCGGCGGAATCGCGGCGGTGGCGATCTATATGGCGGTCGGCAGCCCGCTACGGGTGGGACCGCCGGAGCCGGAAGTGGCCGAGATTTCGCAGGAAATGCGTGCCGTGCTCGACCAGGTCGATCGTCTGGCAGCGGAAATGGTGGCGAATCCCGACAACGCGCAGGGCTGGGCTGTACTCGGCCAGGCCTATCTCGGACTGGCGCGCTATGAGGACGCCGCCCATGCCTTCGAACAGGCGATTGATATCGTGCCGGATTCGACTTTCCTGTTTGCCTCGCTCGGTCAGGCCTTGTTGTTCGGGGAGGGTGGCCGGATGACTCCGGCAGCGCGGGAGGCCTTCGCCCGGGCGCTCGATATTGACCCGTCCGATGTGCGCTCACGCTTTTTTATGGCTGAAGCGCGATATCAGGCGGGAGAGACCGACGCGGCTCTGGCGGCCTGGCAGTCCCTGCTTGAGGAAACACCCGCCGATGCCGTTTATCGCGGGATGATCGAGGCCCGGCTGGCCAGTCTGGCACCGGGTGTGGGCCAGCCCGAATAGGGCATTCATCAAACGGAGCCGCCATCCAGCCGGTTCAGGCTGCCCGCTCGACTAATCGAGATTGCGTTCGGTGAAATCGGCACCTGGGCGGCCTGCATCATCGCGGACCCAGCTGACAAAGAGCTCGACCTGCCGTCCGGCTTCCAGATGAACCGATTCCGGAATCTGCGTTTTCTGTGCCAGTTCCTCGCGCAGGCTGGCTGGACAAACCGCTGCGACGACGCCGGCGCTCGCCAATACCGCGAACACTAATAGAGCATTTTTCATCAACGCCTCCCCAGCCGTGAATCAATTCAACACGTGCATTACAGAACCTTAATGGTGGCGGCCCGTCCATCCCGACTATCGATAAAGCGTCGATTTTCTCGGGTTTTTGGGGGTGAAAGCCCTGAAATACAGGGATGGGCAGCGCCTGCATCACGCCCGGACATCCATTTGCGATCCGACTCCAGGCAAGCTGGCCCGGCGGCGCTGGTCATAAAACATCGCAATTGCACAAGTGCCGGCTTTGGAAAAGCGAAAGGGTGACGCTATACCGTGGCCGCGAAAGAGGCGCTGTTCGTGCGAATCGCGGCCAGATACCAGATGGATGTTTCATGTCGGCAGAACCACAAAGGGGCGCGGTCCCGGGCAATGCACAGGCTTATCGGACGGTGCTTGACCTGGTTCGCCTGAGTTCTGTCGGCGTTTCTGACCACGAACAGACCATTCTGCAGCTACTCGACCGTGTCAAAACCCATTTCGAACTGCCGCGCGTGGCGGTCTGCCAGATCGGCCCGGATCGGTATTCGGTCGAATATATTCTGGACGATACCGGCCGGTTCAAGGTCGGCGATGCGCCCGACCTTGCCGGAAGCTGGTGCCAGCAGGTTGTCGGGTGTCAGCAGACGCTCATGGCCTCGCGCGACCCCGGCAGCTCGCCTGACGCTTTTCCCGACGTCGCGGCGTGCAATCCACAAGTCTATGCCGGTGCGTGTATTCTCGCCGATACGCGCTTGTACGGGACGTTGAATGTATCCGCCGACGAGGCTGTTGAGAGACATTTCAATGAGGATGATCGCAATGTGCTGGAAACGGCCGCCGCCCTGGTTGGCCATCATCTCTCGCTGCTGAGGGCTGAAGCCCGGTTCGATCTCGCGGTGCGCGGATCCAATGTCGGGCTGTGGGAGTGGAATCTCCAGGATGATTCGGTCTACTGGTCACCGCGCTGTTTTGAGGTGACCGGCCTGGATCCGGCCGACCATACGCCGCGGGTGAGTGACTTTGTCGAACTGCAGCATCCCGATGACCGCGAGGCTCAGCTCAAGGCGATCCGGCAACATTTGACCGACCGTACGCCCTACCGAATCGAGCACCGGATTCGCCATCGGGACGGGCATTATGTCTGGGTGCATTCGCGCGGTCAGGCCGTCTGGAACCGGGCGGGGGAACCGCTGCGCATGGCTGGTTCGATCGAGGACGTTACCGATCGCAAAAAGGTCGAGGAGGCCTGGCTCCGCACCAAGGAACGCCACGAACTGGCGGTGCGCGGAACCGGCGTCGGTGTATGGGACTGGGATGTCCGCAGCGGCGTTGTGTTCTGGTCCGAGCAGCTGAAACGGATCCTGGCGCCGGACGTGCCCGAGCCGGAACTCTCGATCGAAGCCTTCGCCGCGCGGATTCATGACGAGGATCGCGAACGCGTGCTGGCTGCGCTGCAGCGGCACCTGGCCCATGAGGGCGAGTATCGGGCCGAGTACCGCAGCTGTCGTCCTGATGGCAGTTTCATCTGGGTGCACACACGCGGGCAGGCGGTCTGGGACGAGAATGGCGAGCCGGTCCGGATGGCCGGTTCCTGCCACGACATTACCGAGCGCAAGGAATCCGAAATGCGCATGGCGCAGCAGGCCGAGGAATTGTTGCGGACCAATCGCGAGCTGGAGCAATACGCTTCGGTCGCGTCGCACGACCTGCAGGAACCCCTGCGCAAGATCAATAGCTTCGGCGAGCTTCTATTGCGCGATTATTCTGACCGGCTCGACGAGCGTGGCCGCCTTCTCGTCGACCGGATGGTCGACGGCGCGCAGCGCTTGCGGCAGTTGATTCAAGATCTTCTGGGCTATTCGCGATCATCGAATGATGAGATGAAAATCGTTGATGTGGGGCTGGCGGATTTGATCGCCCACGTCTCGAGTGATTTCGAGCTCGCGATTGCCGAGACCGGGGCGGTTGTCAGCTGCGAGAACGATGTGGTCCTGCGCGGCGATGAATTGCTGTTGCGCCAGTTATTCAACAACCTGCTTGGCAATTCATTGAAGTATCGCGGCGATACACCGCCGCATGTGCGCATTGCCGCCACGCGGGCCGAAGGTGGCGCCCATTGGCACATCACTTTCCGCGATAACGGGATCGGCTTTGCCAGCCGTTACGCCGAGCGGGTTTTCGATATGTTCAGGCGTCTGCATCCGCGCGATGCCTATCCTGGCACAGGAATCGGTCTGGCCCTTTGTCAGCGCGTCGTCGAACGTCATGGCGGGCGAATCTGGGTCGAGAGCGAGCCGGGGGCTGGCAGCTGCTTTCATATAGAGCTGCCGCTCTCGCCGGCTGAGGCGCCCGCTGCCCCTCTGCCCGGCCTTGGAACCGGTCAGGATCAGCAAACTAGGGTTTGACCTTTGCAGTGAGATTGTCGACATTTCGTGCGGCCCACCCCATGTTGTCACCATCTTAAATCCAGCAATGAGTTTGACCCTATGAAGCCTAATAGCCCTGCAGTGACGCGATCCATGTCGATCATCCGAACTTGGGGTACGCTCAACTGGGCCAGTGTTTTCTCCGTAATTCTCTATCCGGTTCTGGGGGTTGCCCTGCTGGCGACCATGATTGTCCTCGGCCTCGCGCTCGAAGGGCTGACCCTGCACTGGTGGTATGCACCGCTCGGTCTGGGCGTGATGGCGGCGACGATCTTCCTCTGTAATATGGGCATCGGGCCACTGCACCGGATCTGGCAGCACCGTGCCGGCGAAATCAAATGGCCGGCCCAGGTCATTTTCATGTTCAATTGCATCCTGGCGATGCAGGGATCGCTGAAAGATTGGGTCAATTATCATTCCCAGCATCACCGTTTTGCCGATAATCCCGGCGATCCGCACAATCCGCTTGAGAGCAAGGTCTGGGCCTGGATGGGCTGGATACTGTGGCGCGACAGCGCTGATCTGGAGCGGCCAATGCCGGTGTGGCTGAAGGAAAACAAGGTCGTGCTGTTTGCAGACCGGTTTCACATCTCGCTTTCGCTGGCGATGCATTTCCTGGTTCCCGGGCTGATTTATCTCGCGGTTGCCCTGACGGGCGGTTCGCTGATCCTGGTCGCTCTGCTGCATGCCTGCGTCATCATCGGGCGCGGCATACAATTCCACGCCACGACGCTGGGTGTGAATGTCTTCGGCCATCTCGATACCCCCAAATGGGTCGATTACCTTCTGGCGCTGCTGACCGGCGGCGAAGCCCTGCACGATCACCATCACGAATTTCCGCGCAGCGCGCTGCATTTGCCCAAGCGGGGCATCTGGAACCGCATCGTTGATTATAACGGGACCATGCTGCTGGTTCTGCGCCGGCTCGGGCTGGCCAAAAATCTGGAGATTGCCCCTCAATTCGCCTGACCTCGCGCAGGCGAGGGCAGGCAATGGCGGGGATTTCACGCCTAACGAGTTGACGTGAGCGTAAACGTCACGCCGACAGATAAATCAAGGGGAGAGACATGCCGGACCTGGAAAGATTTCGCGCCGAGACGCGCGCCTGGCTTGAGGCCAATTGCCCGGAGGAAATGCGCCGTCCGATGAAGGGCGAAAATGATGCCGTCTGGGGCGGCCGCAAGCCGGTCTTCGAGCTTGAGGCCCAGAAAACCTGGCTCGATCGTATGGCATCAAAGGGCTGGACGGTTCCGGAATGGCCTGTCGCCTATGGCGGTGGTGGGCTGTCGAAGGCTGAAGCCAAGGTGCTGCGCGAGGAAATGGGTCGCATCAAGGCGCGCTCGCCGCTGATGTCCTTCGGCATCTGGATGCTCGGGCCTGCCTTGCTGAAATACGGCAATGAGGAGCAGAAGCTCGAACACCTTCCCAAGATTGCCCGCGGTGAAATCCGCTGGGCCCAAGGCTATTCCGAGCCGAATGCCGGCTCCGACCTGGCCGCCCTGATGACCAAGTGCGAGGACAAGGGTGATCACTATCTGGTCAATGGCCAGAAGATCTGGACCTCCTATGCCGATCAGGCCGACTGGATTTTCGTCCTGGTGCGCACCGATTTTGCCGCCAAGAAGCATGAAGGCATCAGCTTCATTCTCGTCGACATGGATCAGCCCGGCGTCACTACCAAGCCGATCAAGCTGATCTCGGGCAAATCCCCCTTCTGCGAGACCTTCTTTGATGATGCCCGCGCCGAGAAGAAAAACCTCGTCGGCGAGCTCAACAAGGGCTGGACCATCGCCAAATACCTGCTCACCCATGAGCGCGAAATGATTGGCGGCACCGGCGCCGGATCCGGAGCCATGCGGCCGATGGGCGATGTCGCCATCCAGCAGGTCGGCCTCAATGAACACGGCCAGCTGGCCGATCCGGTTTTGCGCACCGATGTCGCACGCGCCGAGATTGATGGTCTCGCCTTCCTGTCGACGCTGGAACGCGTCACCGAAGAGGCCAAGTCCGGCCAGGGTGTTGGCTCCAATTCCTCGATGCTGAAATATTACGGCACCGAGCTCAACAAGCGCCGCCTCGAACTGATGATGGACGGTTCCGGCCATGACGGGCTGGAATGGGACGGCGATGGCGATGTGGCGCGGCACTGGTTGCGCACCAAGGCCAATTCCATCGAGGGCGGAACCTCCGAGGTTCAGCTCAACATCATCTCGAAACGCATTCTCGACCTGCCGAGCGCCTGAGGGGGAGACACATCATGGCAATGCTGCTGAACGAAGAACAAGGCATGCTCAAGGATGCCGCCCAAGGCTATCTCAAGACCTCGGCGCCGATCGCGCAATTGCGCAAGCTGCGCGATAGCGAAAGCGCTGACGGTTTCGATCGCAAGACCTGGAAAGACATGGCCGAAATGGGCTGGGCCAGCGTGCTGGTGCCCGAAGAGCATGGCGGTGTCGCCATGGGCCATGTCGCCGCCGGTGTCATCGCCGAGGAAATGGGCCGCACCCTGACGGCTTCGCCTTTCCTGTCGACCGCAATCCTGGGTGCCACGGCGCTCACGCGCTTTGGCAGCGAGGCCCAGAAGGGTGAGTATCTGCCGCGCCTGGCCGCTGGTGATTTTCTGACGGCGCTGGCTGTCGACGAGACCCACAAGCATAGCCCGTCCAATGTGACCACCACGGCGCAGCGCTCCGGCAATGGCTTCAAGCTCGACGGCCGCAAATCCTTCGTCGCCGACGGCCATGTCGCCGACATGCTGATCGTCTCGGCCCGCACCGCCGGTGCCGAGGGCGAGGCCGATGGCATCACGCTCTTCCTGGTGCCGCGCGATGCGACCGGCGTCTCGGTCGAGCGTGCCTCGATGATCGACAGCCGCAATTCGGCAGCGATCACGCTGGAAGGCGTGGAAGTCACTGCCGATGCCGTGCTCGGCGAGGTCGATGGCGGCTATACGGCCCTGGAAGCGGTGCTCGATGCCGGCCGTGCCGGCCTGGCGGCGGAAATGTCCGGTTCGGCCCAGGAATGCCTGGGCCAGACGCTGGGCTATCTGCGCGAGCGCAAACAGTTCGGCGAGATCATCGGTACCTATCAGGCGCTGCAGCACCGCGCTGCGCATCTCTATACCGAGATCGAACTGGGCAAATCCATCGTGCTCAAGGCCCTGCAGACGCTCGACATGGCGCCCGATCACGCCGCGATGATGGTCTCGGCCGCGAAGTCGAAACTGGGGCAGGTGGCCCAGCTGGCGGCCCGCGAGGCGATCCAGATGCATGGCGGTATCGGCATGACCGATGAATACGATATCGGCTTCTTCATCAAGCGCGTGCGCGTCGCCGAAGCGCTCTATGGTGATGCCAATTACCACACCGACAAGTTCGCGCGTCTGCGCAAATACTAGGTCGATCAGGTCGGGGAGGGCCGCAATGGATTACTCAGGAAAAGTGGTCGCGATTACGGGCGGTGCCCGCGGGATTGGCCTGGCCATGGCCAGGGCGTTTCACGGACGCGGTGCGAAGATCGCGCTGGCCGATCTGGACGGCGCCGAACAGGCGGCCGCCGAATTTGGCGGCTATGGCGCCCGCGTCGATGTCACCCGGGAGGCCGATATCGCTGCCTTCCTGATCCAGACCGAGGAACGGCTCGGGCCGGTTGACATCTATGTCTCCAATGCCGGCATCCTGCGCACGGACGAGCCCAGCTGGGATGCAGCCGGAGCGGACGACAAAGCCTGGCATGACTCGTTTGAGGTCAATGTGATGGGGGCCGTGCGCGGTGCGCGTCAGGTCTGGCCGCGAATGAAACCGCGCGGTGGCGGCATTTTCGTTCTGGTCGCCTCGGCGGCCGGCCTGCTGGCCCAGATCGGGGCCTCCTCCTACAGCGCCAGCAAGCATGCGGCCGTCGCCTTTGCCGAAAGCCTGGCCGTCGCCCACGGCGATGAAGGCCTGCAGGTCGTCTGCGTCTGTCCACAGGCGGTGCGCACCGATATGCTTGGCGGCAGCGAGGATGGCGGCATTGCCGGGGCCGACGGTATTGTCGAGCCTTCAGCGGTTGCCGAGGCCATGCTGGCGGCGATCGAGAACAAGCATTTCCTGGCCTTGCCGCACCCGAAAGTCGCCGAATACGAAGCCCTGCGGGCGACTCAGCGCGATCGCTGGCTCGGCGGGATGCGAAAATTTCGCCGAATGATGGTTAGCGAACGCGGCCGACCTGTTTAGGCTCGCAACAGACGCGTGCAGCACAACAACACGATATTCACGGGAGAAGTGAGATGGATTTAGGGATTTCCGAGCGGGTCAAGCCGCTGATCGAGCAGGTTCGGGCCATGGTGCGCGACGAGATCCTGCCGCTCGAGGACGAGTATCACGCCGAGGTCGGCAAGGCCGCCGGCGGGGACCGTTTTGCCTTCACTGATCGCCAGGTCGAAATTCGCGAGACCCTGAAAGCAAAGGCCCGCGAGCGCGGCCTGTGGAATTTCTGGCTCACCGGCTCTGATCGTGGCTATGGCCTCTCGACGCTGGAATATGCCTATCTTGCCGAGGAAATGGGCTGGTCCTTCCTGGCGCCGGAGATCTTCAACTGCTCCGCGCCCGATACCGGCAATATGGAGGTGATCGAGCGTTACGGTTCCACGGCGCAAAAACAGCGCTGGCTCAGCGATCTGCTCGAGGGCAAGAAGCGTTCCGCCTATCTGATGACCGAGCCGGATGTCGCTTCGTCGGATGCCACCAATATTGCCTTCTCGGCGGTTCTTGAGGGTGATGAGTGGGTCCTCAATGGCGAGAAATACTGGGCCTCGGGTGCTGGTGATCCGCGCTGCGCCGTCTATGTGCTGATGGCGCGCACCGAGGGTGAAGAGGCCGGACGTCATGGCCGCCACTCGCAATTCCTCGTCGACGCCGCCACCCCGGGGATCGAGCTCCTGCGCCCGATGACCGTCTTCGGTCATGACGATGCGCCGCACGGCCATATGCATATCCGCTTCACCAATGTGCGCGTTCCCAAGGACACGATTATTCTCGGCCGCGGCAAGGGTTTTGAAATCTCCCAGGGCCGGCTTGGACCCGGTCGCATTCATCACTGCATGCGCGCCATCGGTCAGTCTGAACGGGCGATGGAATTGATGTGCCGCCGCTCGGTCTCGCGCACCGCATTCGGCCAGAAACTCGCCCGGCTCGGCGCCAATAAGGACATCATCGCCGAACGCCGCATGGCGATCGAGCAGGCCCGTCTGCTCTGCCTCAAGGCCGCCTGGATGATGGATCAGGGCGATCCGCGCGCGGCGGCGCCCTACATCTCCCAGATCAAGGTCATCGCCCCGCGCGTGGCGCTGGAAACGGTCGATGAGGCGATGCAGATGCATGGCGGTACCGGCGTCTCCCAGGACACGCCGCTGGCCGGCATGTGGGTTGCGCTGCGCACCCTGCGCTTCGCCGATGGTCCTGATGCCGTTCATCGCATGGTGATCGCCCGCCAGGAGCTCAAGCGCTACGTCAACGAAGCATTGGAGGGCTGAATGAAGGATCGTAAACCGGGCCCGTCACGGGAGCAGGTCGACAAGGTTATCGAGTTCATTGTCGCCAATGAACCGATGTTCGCGGTCGGCGAGATCGAGAATTTTGGCGTCAAGCAACGCGGTTATGTCAATGCGCCGCCGGATCTGCGCTTTCTGATGGCCGCCGCGATGGAGCACAAGGATAAGACCGCCGTCGTATTCGAGGATCAGCGCTGGACCTATGGCGAGCTGATCGGCAAGTCGATCGCGGTCGCCAACGGGCTGATTGAACGCCATGGCGTCACACCGGGCACGCGGGTCGTGCTGGCGATGCGCAATTGTCCGGAATGGATGGCGTGTTTCCTCGGCATTATTGCGGCTGGCGGTGTTGTCGTGCCGATGAATGGCTGGTGGACCAGTGAAGAGATCGGCTACGGCCTGCGCGATTGCGGCGCCAAGCTGATCATCGCCGGCTCGCGCCAGGCCGAGCGCATGTTGCCGCACCTCAAACCCCTGGGTCTGACCCTGATCGGCATTCGCGAGGGCGTTGAGGGCTGTACAGACAGTTTCGATAATCTTGTTGCAGCCGGAGCCGGCAAGCCGGCGCCCGCGCTGGTGATCGATCCGGACGCGGATTTTGCGATCTTCTACACGTCCGGTTCGACCGGGGCACCCAAGGGCGCAGTCCTCACGCACCGCGGTGCGGTGACCGCGATCATGTCCTACGCGCTGATCGGCGCCGGGATGAAACATGCCAATGGCGGCGAGGAATTCTTCGGTGAGACGCCGGGCGTTCTGGTTGCGGTTCCGCTTTTCCATTGCACCGGCTCACACGCCGTCTTCATGACCTCGCTCCTGTCGGGCCGCAAAATGGTGCTGATGCGCAAATGGGATGCCGGCGACGCCGTCGACCTGATCGAGCGCGAGCAATTGACCAATATGGTCGGCGTGCCGACCATGTCGCACGAGGTGACGCTGGAAGCCGAACGTCGCGGCACCAAGCTGGACAGTCTTATGGATATGGGTTCGGGCGGTGCCAAACGGCCGGCTGCCCATGTCGAACGGCTCGCCAAGGTCTTCCCGCAAGCCTGGTCAAGCTCGGGTTATGGTCTGACCGAGACGAATGCCCTGGGCGCGTACAATAATATGGCCGACTACCAAGCCAAGCCGAATTCCTGCGGCCGCGCCGTTCCTGCCGTCACCGAAATCAAGATCGTGCGCGAGGATGGCTCGACAGCCCCGACCGGCGAGGCTGGTGAGGTCTGGATCAAGTCGCCTTGCCTGTTCAAGGGGTATCTCAACCAGCCGGAAGCCACGGCAGCCGTGCTGACCGAGGATCGCTGGTTCAAGACCGGCGATGTCGGCGTGCTTGATGAGGATGGTTTCCTGTCGATCGTGGACCGGCTCAAGGACATGGTGATCCGCGGCGGCGAGAATATTTCCTGCCTGGAAGTGGAAGGCGCCCTGGCAGCGCATCCCGACATTGTCGAGGCGGCCGTTATCGGTATTCCCGATGAGCGGCTCGGCGAGCGCGTGGGTGCGGCGATCCTGCTGCGCGAGGGGGCCGTTCTGCACAATGACGAGATTGATGAATTCCTCAAACCGCATCTGGCGGCCTTCAAGCGCCCGGCGCATTACTGGCGGCTCGACGCGCCCCTGCCGCGCGGCGGCACGGGCAAGGTGGACAAGCCTGGTCTGAGAAAACAACTTCTGACCGATGGAGACATAGACTGATGGCCAGCACGAAACCCGCCGATCTTGCCAGCCAGATCGGCAAGGAAATCGGTCTGTCCGACTGGATCAGACTCGACCAGTCCCGCATCGACCAGTTCGCCGATGTCACCGAGGATCATCAATTCATCCATCTCGACGCAGAGCGCGCCGCGAAGGAAACCCCGTTCGGCGGCACGATTGCCCATGGCTTCCTCTCGCTCTCCATGCTGTCGCGCATGGCAATGGACATTGCCTTCACGCTCGAGGGCATGGCGATGGGGATTAATTACGGCTTCGACAAGGTACGTTTCCTGACGCCGGTGCGCTCCGGCAAGAATATCCGCGGCCGCTTCGTGCTCGAGGACGCTGTCGAGAAAAGCCCCGGCCAGTGGATGCTGCGCTTCGGCATCACGGTAGAAATCGAGGGCGAGGACAGGCCGGCCCTGATTGCTCAATGGCTGACGATGCAGGTCGTCGCCTGAAGCCCATTTTCGGAGACATGATATGAGTGAAATTCGTTTTGATGGCCGCGTCGCGATCGTGACCGGTGGCGGCAATGGCCTGGGCCGGTCCCACGCACTGGCGCTGGCCTCACGCGGGGCCAGGCTGGTCGTCAATGATATGGGCGGATCGGTCGACGGGGTCGGATCCGGTTCGGCGGCCGAGGATGTTGCAGCGGAAATCCGTGCCGCCGGCGGCGAAGCGATCTCGCACACCGCCAATGTCACCAAGGAAGACGAGGTCGCCGACATGGTGGCCGAGGCGATGAAGGCCTTCGGCCAAGTCGATATCCTGGTCAATAATGCCGGCATCCTGCGCGACAAGAGTTTCGCCAAGATGGACATGGCCGACTTCAACGCCGTCACCTCGGTGCACCTGACCGGTTCGGCGATCTGTACCAAGGCCCTGTGGGACCACATGCGCGAGCGCCAGTATGGCCGCATCGTCATGACATCGTCCTCCTCGGGCATTTACGGCAATTTCGGCCAGGCCAATTACGGCGCCGCCAAGATGGGCCTGGTGGGCTTCATGAATGTGCTGCACCTGGAAGGCGCCAAATACGGCATCCGCGTCAATGCGCTTTCGCCAACCGCGGCGACACGCATGACCGAGGGCCTGATCCCGGAAGAGGCGCTCAAGCTGATGACGGTCGAAAGCGTGTCCGCCGGTCTGGTCTATCTGGTCAGCGAGGATTCCCCTTCGCGTCTGGTGCTGTGCGCCGGAGCGGGTGGTTATGCCGCAACGCGCGTCTATGAAACCGACGGCATCTATCTGGCGCCGGAACAACAGACCCCGGAACATGTCGCCGCCAATATCGATGCGATTATCGATCCGGCCGGCCAGCAAATGTTTGAGCAGGGCGGTCAGCAGACGATGAAATTTCTCGCCAAGGCTGCCGCTCATTTCGGCGTGAAGCTGGGCTGACCCGTGCATTTATTCGACCAGTCCACGGCTCTGAAGCGGACGTCCGGCGATGCGCCGGAGGTCCGCTTCGAGGGTATGGCGAGCGCGCATTTCAAGAATATGATCGGCCCCTATGGCGGCTGGAGCGCGGCGGTCCTGGCCAAGGGATTGATCGAGGCGGCCGGTGAGGAGATGGAACTGGTCTCGATCACCACCGATTTTCTCGCCGGCGCCCGCGAAGGTCCGGTGACGCTTGATGTGGGTTGCGACCGGGGCGGCAAGAATACGCAATTCTGGAATGCCTCGCTGACGGCCAAGGGCGATAAGGGGCCGTCGAACAAGGCGATGGGCATTCTCTCGCGCCGCCGCGAGACCATTGCCTGGACCGAGGGCTCGCGCCCCGATGCGCCGCCGCCGGAGGATTGCGACCGCGCCAACCTGCCCATGGCCTGGTCGCGCACCGTCGAGATGCGCCCGACGCAAAGCCCGCCCTTCGGCAAGGGCATTGACCGCACTGATAACCTGGCCTGGATCCGGCTCGACCCGGCCCGACCGCTCGATGCGGTCGCCCTGGTGGCGCTGGCCGATACGCCGACGCCGCGCCTTTTCTTTGTGACCGGCGAGTTCGGCATGGTCGCGACGGTCTCGATGACTGTCTATCTCCATGCCAGCCCCGAGGATTATGCCGCTGTCGGCACCGATTATATGCTTATCGAAACCCATGCCGCCCGCGGCGGCCGCGGTTTCTACGACCAACATGCGCGGATCTGGAGCCGCGACGGGCGCCTGCTGGCCACGACCCAGCAAATCGTCTGGTATAAAACAACCAATGAGGAGTGAGACCCATGCGTGAAGCTGTCATCGTATCCACGGCGCGTACACCGATCGGCAAGGCCTATCGCGGCGCCTTCAATGCCACCTCCGGCCCGACCCTGGGCGGTCACGCCATCGGCGAAGCGGTCAAACGCTCCGGCGTCGATCCCAGCGAGATTGACGATGTTGTCATGGGCTGCGCCATGCAGATGGGCACGACGGGCCGCAATATCGCCCGCAACAGCCTGATCCGCGCCGGCCTGCCCGACAGCGTCGCCGGCATGTCGATGGACCGTCAGTGCGCCTCGGGCATGATGGCCATCGCCACGGCCGCCAAGCAGATCATCACCGATGGCATGACTGTCACCGTCGGCGGCGGGCTGGAGAGCATCTCCCTGGTCCAGACCGACAAGATGACCAAGAACTGGGATGTCGATGCCTGGATCATGGCCAACAAGCCCGACCTCTACATGTCGATGCTGGAAACCGCCGAAGTCGTTGCCGATCGCTATGGCATCAGCCGCGAGGCCCAGGACGAATACGCGGCCCAGTCGCAGGCTCGCACCCATGCCGCCCAGCAGGCCGGCCGTTTCGATGCCGAGATCGTGCCGCTGCCCACGGTCATGAAATTCATGAACAAGGAAACCGGCGAGGTCCAGGACATCGACGTCACGCTGGAAAAGGATGAGGGCAATCGCCCCGGCACCTCGGCGGAAATGCTTTCCGGGCTGAAGCCGGTCTTCGCCAATGGCCTGCGCATCAAGGAAGGCAAATACATCACGGCCGGCAATGCCTCCCAGCTCTCTGACGGCGCCTCGGCCGCAGTGATGATGGAAGCGAAGGACGCCGAGCGTCGCGGTATCGAGCCCCTGGGGATTTATCGCGGCATGGCCGTGGCCGGCACCAATCCGGACGAGATGGGTATCGGCCCGGTGTTCGCGATTCCCAAACTCCTCAAGGCCAATGGCCTCAAGATGGATGATATCGGCCTGTGGGAGCTCAATGAGGCTTTCGCCGTCCAGGTCCTCTATTGCCGTGACAAGCTGGGCATTCCCGACGAACTTCTCAATGTCGATGGCGGCGCGATCTCGATCGGCCACCCCTATGGCATGTCCGGCGCCCGCATGGTTGGTCACGCCCTGATCGAGGGCAAGCGCCGCGGCGCCAAATATGTCGTCTGCACCATGTGTGTCGGCGGCGGCATGGGCGCAGCCGGCCTGTTCGAGGTGGCATGATGCGCGCGCTCTATTGCCGGGAATTCGGCCCGGAAGCCAATATGAAGGTCGAGGAGATCGACACGCCATTGCTGCCCGCAGCGCATGTGCTGATCGACGTCAAGGCGGGCGGGCTCAACTTCCCCGACCTGCTGTGCGTGCGCGGCGAATACCAGTTCAAACCGCCTTTGCCTTTCGTGCCGGGCGGTGAGGGCGCGGGTATCGTCACCGCGCTGGGCGAAGGGGTCACCAATGTCGCTGTTGGTGACCGGGTCTGTTTCAACGGCCTGACCGGCGCCTTCGCCGAGCAGGTCGCGGCGCCCGCCGGTGCGGTCATCAAGATCCCCGACAGCATGTCCTTCGAGGAAGGCGCCGGGCTGACGGTGGTCTATGCGACCTCCTATTACGCCCTGAAACAACGCGCCAGACTCCAGCCGGGCGAGACCCTGCTGGTGCTCGGTGCGGCCGGCGGTGTCGGTCTGGCCACGGTCGAACTTGGCAAGGCGATGGGCGCGAAGGTCATCGCCTGCGCCTCCAGCGACGAGAAGCTCGCCGCCGCCAAGGCGCATGGCGCCGATGAGGGCATCAACTATACCAGCGATGATCTGCGCGCCCGCATCAAGGAAATCACCGGCGGCAAGGGCGTCGACGTGATCTATGACCCGGTCGGTGGCGATTTCGCCGAGACCGCCTTCCGCTCCATCGCCTGGGAAGGCCGTCACCTGGTGATCGGCTTTGCCGCCGGTCCTATCCCGAAACT
>NZ_CAXBKN010000045.1:0-23965 GCF_963976135.1 uncultured Maricaulis sp. | reverse complement strand
GCAGCGCCTCGCAGCAAGCTTTTATTAGGGCGGCAGCGGCACACTGCGGCCATGCACCTTCCCCCCACCCTGATCTGCCTCACCCTGTCTCTCGCGCTGACCGCCGCGCCGGCCAGGGCCGGCGACATCCTTCATGGCTGGACACGGACCGGCTCTGTCTATCAACGCGTCAGCCTGACCAACGGCAGCCAGGCCATGTGCGCGGCCCTTTGCGACGGGCAGGCACAATGCCGTTCCTGGGTCTGGACCCCGCCGGGGCTGGAGGACATCGACGGCCAGTGCGCCCTGCTCGCCTCGACTCCGGCGCCTCATCCCGCGCCGCGCCGGGTGACAGGCCTGGCCAGTGATATCGCGGCGCAAATCGAGGCGGCCAGCGAACGCAGCCCAAGCGCGCGCGAAATCGCCGCCCTGCGTGCGACCCTGCCGGGCCCGCACTGAGACTTGCGCCCCCGGAAATCCACCCTGAAACTTCCGCCAGGCCCGGACAATTTGATCGCTCGCGAAGAGACTTCTTTTACCTACGGCTGCCATGATCCGGCCTGTCTATCCGGCACCGAGACTGAAAGAGTAGCTTCATGGCCGTTATCAGCAAGTTGAGCACCCTGCTTGAGCTGGCGAAAGAACGCTCCAGTGATCGACGCCGCACCTTGCTGCGCGAAGTCACCGACATGTTTTTCGATGAACCGCCGGAACGCGACACCCCCGTATCGCAGGAATTTGATGATGTGCTCAGTGCGCTGGCGGAACAGACCGCGCAAGGCGCGCGCGCCGAACTCGCCGAACGTTTCGCCGACACGCCGCTGGCGCCACGGGGCATGCTGCTCAAACTGGCGCGTGATGCGATTGAGGTTGCGGCCCCGATCCTGGCGCGTTCGACCGCGCTGAGCGAAGCGGAGTTATTGTCGATCGCCGAACAGGGCGCGCAGCCACAGCTCAAGGCGATTTCGCAGCGCGAACTGGTTTCCGAACGCCTTTCCGACACCATTGTCCGCCGCGGCGATGATGACACCGTCGCGGCCCTGGTCCGAAATGATGGCGCCAGACTATCCCGCGCAAGTTTTGAATCGGTCGCTGAACGGGCCGAACACTCAAAAGTGCTGCAGGCTCCGGTGGTCCGCCGCAAGGACACGCCGGCCGATCTGCTCGGTGATTTGATGCTGACCGTCGAAAACCATCTTCGCGATCACATCCTGGAGCGCTTTGACGGTATGGACCCGGCCCTGGTCGAGCAGGCACTGGCCGCCTCCCATGCGCGGCTCAGCGAACGCATGAGCCAGGACCAGGACGCCGAGGAAGCGGAGAAATTCGTTCGCGGCATGGCGGTGCGCAAAATGCTCAATGGCGGGCTGCTGGCCCGCTTGCTACGCGAACGTGAAATGACGCGCTTCCATGTCGCCTTCGCGGAAATGACCGGTGTCGACCGCGTCGCCGCCCGCCGGGCCATCGACCAGGAATGCATCGACCCGCTGGCGCTGATCTGCCGCTCGGCCGGGTTTGACAAGGCGCTGTTCGTTACCCTGGCGGTGTTGCGCAGCAGTGCGACCGAGGACGCTTTCCGGGACGCCAAGGAGCTCGGCCTCCTCTATGACCGGATCACGGTCGAGGACGCAGCCCGCGCCATGCGCTTCTGGCGCATGCGCCGGGATGTCGCCGCCTGAAGGCGGGATATTCAGGCCCATAATCCCTGCCACGACACGTTTCCGTGCGTGTTATCCTGAGGCTTAGCAGCAATCAGGGAATATGGCATGGACACCCCGCTCGACCGTTTCAATCGACTTGCCGCCAGCCTGCGCGACAGCAAGCCCCGGCCCGACCAGCAGGCCGCGGCCTTCGCAGCCGTCGCGATGGTGCATGCCGACGGGACCGACGCTGCCCTGACCGCAGCGACCCGCGCCCGCTATGAGGCGTTGAAAACAGCATTGGGCGGATTCAACGCGCCCAGCGGCGCCATGCGCTGGGTCTATGCAGCCATGCTCGGCGCGCATGGCGTTGAGGCCGGACATTTCCTCTACGCGCGCGAAGCCCTGCGGCAGGCACGGGCGATATCGAAGACGGGCCGGCTGCATGCCGGCGGCTCGCGCGCCGCGCTCATACTCAGCCTCGGCGAGGCCGGCCCCGGCGTCGTCGACGCCTTCTACGCCATGAAACGGGCCGTCCGGCCACCCTGGTGGCGCTCGGACGATGCCGTCACGGATACATTCGCCGCCGCACATGTGCTTGCCGGGAGCCGTCCCGAGACTGTCGTCGAAGCACGGGCCCATGCCGAGGCCGTGTTTGGTGCCGACCGCCGCGCCAGGGGACACCGGCGCGATGGTGCCCGCCAATGCGTCCTGCTCGAGCAGGCGCCGGAGATCGTGCTGGCACGCTTCAATGCGCTCGAGGATGCACGGCGCGCCGATCGTTTTCTGCGCGGACGCAGTGATCGTTCAATGACCATGGAGTGGGCTGCCGCCGGCCGTACCCCCGCGGATCTGATCCCGATTTCCGAGATGACGAAGGCGATGCCGAAAGCGCTGACATCGGTCGGTTATTGCCGCACCCGGCTGGCCAGCCTGATCGCCTTCGACGACCATGGCCGCAATCCGACGGCCAGCGCCAGCGCGCTCGCCGCCGTTATCGCGGCCCAGGCGGCGATGATCGCGGCGATCTCGGCAAGCAGTATTGCTGCAACCTCGGCGGCCGGCAGCTAGAACAGCGATGCCGGTGCCGGATTGGCGGCGACAGCCAGGCGCGACCTGGCGGGCGTCAGCCGGCCTCGACGGCGGTTGGCGGTGAAAACAGCTCGGCGCCCTGCTCCAGATAGATCGAGCTCGACGGGAAGGCGAAATCGGTGCCCGCCTCTTCAACAATGGTCTTGATCGTGAAGGCGAGTTCTTCCTTCAGCGCCAGCCATTCGCCCCAATTGGTGGTGCGGGTGAAGCAGTAGAGCATGAAATCGATCGAGGAGGGTCCGAAGCTGTCCACCCGCATGAAGGTCGAGACCTCCGGTGCCTGGGCGTAACCGGGGTGGTTGGTGACATAGTCGAGCACGCGGTCGCGAATGGTCTTCAATTGCTCGACGCTGGTGTCATAGCGCACGCCGATAATCCAATAGGTCCGCCGATGCGTCATGCGGGAAAAATTCGTGACCGCATTGTCGGACAATTTCGAATTGGGGACATAGACCGGCCCCTTGTCGAAGCGGCGCACGAGGGTGGAGCGGAAATTGATCGCCTCGACCGTGCCCTCGACAACGCCATCGACCTTGATCCAGTCGCCGGGCAGGAAGCGCTTTTCTGCCAGTACGAGCAGGCCACCGATCAGATTTTTGAACAGGTCCTGCGCGCCAAGCCCGACGGCGACGCCGAACAGGCCGAGACCGGCGATGATGCCGCCGACCGGAATGTCCCAGATCTGCAGGACGGCGGCGGCGCCAATAACGACGAACAGGATCCGCATTGCCTTGGTCAGCCAGTCGAGCATCACCGGGGTGAGCGCGTTCTGCAGCGCCCGCATCAGATGGATGAAGGGTTCAACAGTGTTGTGCAAGGCCCAGAAAATCCCGATCGCGACCAGCGACGGAATGATACGGTCGACATCGGAAATCGCCGTACTGCCGGTCCCGGCCTCGAGAATATTCAACGCGAAGAAGAGTGCGATCGTCACCGGCAGGAGTTTCAGCGGCCCGGCGAGGGCATCGACGATGGCATCATCGACGCCGTTTTCGGTCTTTTGCGCCATGCGCTTGAGCACCGCGATGAGCGTGCCCGCGAGAACGGATCTCAGCGTGATACCCAACACCACCACGACGACGGCGCTGACCCCGTGCCCGACGCTGACCCCGAGGAAGGAGGTCTGCCAGACGGCAACCGCCTGGGCCCATAATTCGCCCGACTGGGCAAGAAAACCGGTCTGGTCCTGCAGCCGCATCAGGAGGCCCTTTCCCGTACGCGGTGGAATTTGATCTGGGGGAATTTCTCTTCCGAATAGGAGACTTCCCAATTGCTCTTGGCGAGAAACACCGGATTGCCGTCAATATCGACCGCCATGGCGGACTTGTGCCGCTCGCCGAAGGCCTCGATCTCCTCCTCGCTGCCGCCGAGCCAGCGTGCGGTCTCGTAGGGTGCCGGCTCGAAGGTCACCTCAAGCCCGTATTCCGCCGCGACGCGTTCGCGCATCACATCAATCTGCAACGAGCCGACCGCGCCGACGATGAAATCGCCGCCGAGCACCGGACGGAACAGCTGGGTGACACCCTCCTCGGCCAGGCTTTCCAGCGCCTTCTTGAGGTGTTTCGCCTTGAGCGGATCGGCCAGACGGGCGCGGCGCAGGATTTCCGGCGCGAAATTCGGGATGCCGGAAAAGCGCAGCTTGCCGCTCTCCGACAGGCTGTCGCCAACGCGCAGCGTGCCGTGATTGGGAACCCCCATCACATCGCCGGCGAAGGCCTCGTCGGCAATCTCGCGGTCCTGGGCGAAGAAGAGGATGGGCGAGGAGACGGTGAGCTGTTTGCCGGTCTCGGTCTTGAGTTTCATACCGCGGCGGAACTTGCCCGAACACAGGCGCACGAAGGCGACGCGGTCGCGGTGATTGGCGTCCATATTCGCCTGCACCTTGAACACGAAGCCGGACACTTCCTTGTCGCCGGGCTGCATATAGGTCTGCTCGCCATTGATCTGCACCTTCATTGGTGCCGGTCCGGGGATCTTGTCCGCCAGCCCGTCGAGCAATTCGCGCACGCCGAAACCGCGCAGGGCCGAGCCGAAGAAGACCGGCGTCATATGGCCTTCCAGAAAGCTTTGCGGGTTGAAGGCCGGACACAGCTCGCGCGCCACTTCGGCGCCATCACGGGCCTCCTCGATTTCGGCCTCCGACAGGAGTTCGCGAATTTCCGGTCCGTCGAGCGGCAGCCGTTCCGATGCGGCTTCGCGATCATGTTCAACGCCGGGGCGCTGATACAGCACCAGCTCATCCGTCTCCAGATCGACCACGCCCTTGAAGCGCTGGCCGGAACCAACCGGCCATTGCATCGGCACGGCGTCGAGGGCGAGCTTGTCCTGGATGTCCTGCAGCAGATCGACCGGGTCGAGCGCCTCGCGGTCCATCTTGTTGATCAGGGTGACAATCGGGATATCGCGCAGGCGGCAGACCTCGACCAGTTTCAGGGTCCGCGGCTCGACGCCCTTGGCGGCATCGAGCACCATGATCGCGCTGTCGGCGGCGGTCAGCGTGCGATAGGTATCCTCGGAGAAATCCTCGTGACCGGGCGTGTCGAGCAGGTTGAACAACAGGCCGCGATGTTCGAACGTCATCACGGAAGCCGAGACGGAAATCCCCCGCTCCTGCTCGATCTTCATCCAGTCGGACCGTGTGCGGCGGTTTTCCCCGCGTGCCCGGACCTGCCCCGCCATGCGGATCGCCCCGGCGGCCAGGAGCATGGTCTCGGTCAGCGTGGTCTTGCCGGCATCAGGATGAGAGATAATGGCGAAGCTGCGGCGACGCGCCCATTCCGGCGCATCAATCGTCGGAGAAGTCATGAACTGGCCCGCTGAGAGTGCAAGCCCCGAACTAGCCCGATCAGTAGGCGCTGTGCAAGTTTTCCGTCACCCGGTTCCAGACTTCCTCATTGATGACCGCGGGCTCGAGCACACCCTCATTCTGACGCTTCCACAGATAGGTCAGGATCACCATCGGGACATTGGCAAAGCGCAGCCCGACATCATCGGGGCCGTCAGCGCCGTCGGGGCGAACCCCGAGGAGGGCATTGGCTGCCGGTGCCCGGTAGGCAATCAGGGCGGCAAGATGTTTGGTCCGGTCCGGCTTGTTGGTCGCCATCAGGGGGTCGACGAACAGCGCTTCGCGCAGCAATGAAGTGAGATGGCCGGTGGTGAGCGTCTCGAACTGCGCCGCCGGCAAGGGAATCGTACCGTCCTTCAGGACCGACACAAGGTCGCCCAGGTCGAAAACCTTTTCGTTGAACAAGAACAACATCGGACGTCCCCGCAAACCCCAAAACTCAACAACGCCATTCTAGGCCACGGTTGTTAAGAATCCGCGACCGGCTCCGTTAAAAAGCTTCGCCCCTGCCGGTCCTCGATCTCGACCACCCAGATATCCGGATCGCCCTCGGCGCGGCGGCGGCAATAGGCGTCGACTTCCGCCTCCGCAACCGGCTTGTCGCGAAAGCGCGTCCAGATCCGGTCGCCGTTTTCGTCCCGCGCCGGGACAAATAATTCCGCCTGCCCCGACAGGTCTGCCACCTTGACGAGTACAGCACCGGCATCTTCGTCTCCGTGGCGAATCACATAGGCCGCCGCCAGTCCGGTCGCAGCCCTGCGCAGCAAGGCCTCCACCCAGAATCCGGTTTTTAGTTGAATGATTTTCATTGCTGGCCGCCGAATTGCTTAATAACGTATTAACGGGGTAAGGGAGCGTTCTATGTTGGTACGAGTTGCGTTGGTTGCGATGGCACTTTGTGCGTCGGCGGCAAGTCAGGCTTTTGGGCAAGGGAATCAGGACAGTCCGCCTGCCACCATCCTGGACCAGAATAGCGTCGAAGGCACCCGGATCGAAGAGCGCACACTGGCCGATCTCGAGACCGGAATGGACGCCTTCGTTCTCTCCTCCAGCCAGGCGCGGACCCGCATCCGGTTTTACCTTCCTCCCAATACCTATAGCTCGGAAGCCTGGCTTCGACTGGCCGCCCGCCCCGCAAGCGATGGCAGCAATGGCCGCATCCAGGTCGCCATCAATGGCGGCGAGCCAATTATCATCCGGCCACAACCCCGTGCGATCGAAGCACGCTTTGCCCTTTTCTCCGCCGACATTCAGCCCGGCGAAAACATACTCGAAGTCTCCTATTCAAGCGACACGGCCACGACGGGCTGGATCGTCGATGCCAGCCGGTCGCAATTGCGCCTGACGCTGGAGCAGGACAGCCCGATCACCTCTCTGGGCGAGCTGGAACTGGCGCTCGCCGCCGATTTTGCCGCCCCGCGCCGTATCGCCCTGATTACCGATATCAGCCGCCAGCGCGCCACACTGGAAAGCCTCGTCGCCCAGGGCGTCGCCTTGCGGGCCGGCAATGTGCCGCTGTTCGGCGGCGATGAAGCCAATGCCGACCTGGTGATCCGGATTGCCGAGAATGACCGCCTCGACGAGCGCGACCGCGCCATCCTGCGGACAGGCAATCGCAGCCAGGGCCCGGAGATCGCCTTCGGCGCCGGCGAGGCGCAGCGCCTGATCGTCACCGGCCGAAATATCGACGAGGCCGTCGCCGCCGCGCGTCTGTTCGCCGCCCGCTCGTTTGAGGGTTACGGCCGCAGCTTCGTGGCCGCCGACGCCATCACCGCCCAGCGTCTCGGCACGGCCCAGGTCCGCGATGCCCGCCGTCTGAGCGCCAATGCCGATTTGCGGACACTGGCCGCATCAGGCCTGCCCTTCAGCGCCGATCAGGGGTCACGCACGGCCGTTCAGTTCACCACACGCACGCGCGCCGACCGCTATGGTGCGCTCTCGGTGCTGGCGCGCGGCGCGCTCGTGAGTGGCGAAGCCTGGCTCTATGCCTGGTATGGCGAAGAGCATGATCAGGCTCCCGCCAATCACAATCTCCTCATTGTCGGCCCCGGCAGCAGCAGTATCGCAGCCCTCGGCCGCAATGCTCCCGCCGAGTTCGGTGCCGCCATGCGCGCCGCCGAGCGCAGCCGCGGTCAACGCGGCTTGATGCGCCTCGCCGCCGCCGCCTATGCCGATGAAAGCACCTCCCCGGCCACGCCGGAAGACGGGCGCAGCATTGGTGTGGCCTCGCTGTTCCGCGATGCCGAGCAGCCCGGCCGCTGGATTGGCACGCTGACATCGCCGGAACTGTCCTCCTTTGAATCCGCCAGCCGCAGCCTGGCGCGCTCCAATCTGTGGCACGCCCTGGAAGGCCGTGCGGCCGTCTGGAGCGTTCGCGGCGTCACCGCGCTCGATTACAGTGTCACGGCACCGGGTCTTCGCGAGCGGGCCCAGGAATTCGCGCTCGACCACACGCGCGATGCCGCCTTCATGCTGTTCGGCATCGCCTTCATCATGCTGATCCGGGGCATTTGGCGCCGCCGCCGCGTTCACGCGTCGTAAAACTTGCCGTGTTAGCGTCATTTCTTCGGAATATCGGGGAAATGCGATGCGTTCTGCCTTCCACGCCTTGGCCCTGGGCCTGTTTGGCCTCACCAGTGCCGCGAGCGCGCAGGATGCCGATCTGATCTTCGGCGAACGCACCGCAGCCCTGGCCATGGACGCGCATTGCGACCTCTTCACTGATCGCCAGCGTGCCGCGCTTGATGCCGCACGGCTGCAGGCCCGGGGCGCCCTGTTGCGCAGCGGTATCGCGCCCGGACGGATCCAGGCCTATGGCGATGAAATCGCTGCCGAAGCCGGGAGCCGGGATTGTGATTCCGCCGAAATCCTGGCGATGCGAGATCGTGTGCTGACAGCCTTTGAGGGTTATCTGCGCGTCGGCAATATGACCTTTCCGGGCATCGCTTTTTCCTGGTTTGCCAATCGCCAGATTCTGACCGATGAACCGGTCTGGGCCCTGCTCCAGGACACGGGTCGCATCCGGGCCGGCATCAGCCGGGTCGACGGTGATATCAGCTTTACCATCGCCCTGCCCGACAGCGGCGAATACATCTCGGCCATTCTGGTCATGCGCGACCCACAACGCGCCCCCGAATTATATGATCCGACCATGGGCGGCATGTTTGCCGGGCCCGCCAGCGCCAGCTGGGCCCAGTGGACGCCGCCGGAATTTGCCCGGCGGCTGGTCTGGGCCAGCGATCAGATGGATGGGCCGGCGGCCGATGCCCTGGCGGGCGCAAGCCAGGGACATGTCTTCCGCTTCCCGCCCTCTGTCGTGCAGCAGCTTGGTCAGCTCGACCCGCGCGAAACAGCCCGGATTGATCTGATGGACCGCAATGGCGAGCGGGTGGCGTCCGATTATTTTGAAATTGGCGACTTCGCCGCCGCGATTGCCTTCCTGCGAGCGGCGATCAGCGACGCGTCACAGATCGACCTGCCGGAAAGCTGACCGGCAGGATCAGGCTACGCTGGCCTGCGCACCAAGTGACTGGGAAGCTTCCTGAGCACGCTCGATCTGCTGGTGAACATTGAGCCGGCGCAGTGTGTCGACCTGCCCCATCGCCTGAGTCAGTACAGGCAAGGTCACGGTGATGGTCGTGCCCACACCCTTGGCGCTGGCGATCGACATGGTGCCGCCATGCAGCCCTGCCAGGGCCCGAACCAGTGACAGGCCAAGCCCGGTGCCGCGGGTATCGACTTCGCGTGCGCTCGATGCCTGGCGATAGGGCTGGCCCAGCCGGGCAGCCTCCTGGGGATCCATCCCGACGCCGCTATCACCGACTGCCAGCACCAGATCAGCGCCAGAGGCTCTGGCCATCACGACAACCGCGCCGCCTTCCGGGGTGAATTTCACGGCATTGGAGAGCAGGTTCAGCAGAATCTGGCGCAGGGCCTTGCGATCGGCATTCACCAGGATGGGCTGATCGCCGGTCTCGACCGAGAGCGACAGACCGGCTTCCTCAGCCTGCAAGCGCATCATCTTGACGCTCAGCCCGACCACTTCGGAAATGTCGAAACTCTCGCGTGAGAGATCATAACTGTCGGCCTCGATTTTCGACATGTCGAGCACATCGCCAATCAATTCCATCAAATGCTGGCCGCTCTCATGAATGAGATCGGCATATTCCGCATAACGCGCCGGCATGGGCCCGAACAGCCGGGCTTTCATGACATCGGAGAATCCAATGATCGCATTGAGCGGCGTTCGCAATTCATGACTGACCGAGGCGAGGAATTGCGACTTGGCGCGAGCCTCTTCCAGCGCGAGCGCACGTGCTTCCTCGGCCTCGCGCAGTGCGTTTTCGGTCTCGGCGCTATAATCGCGGGCGAGCACCGACACCGAACCACCCTCGATCGGCCGGGCCTCGAGCTTGACGCGTTCGGGATTGCCGCGGCCGCCCCGAATGCTCAGCAGATCCGACAGCGGCTTCGCGGCCGCGCGGCGCGCCGCGCGCGCCAGCTCGGAACGATCTTCATCATCAAAGCCGAGATCGGCGATCGGAAGATTGAACAATTCGCGCGGCAGGCCCGGCGAGAGTTCGCGCAAACCGCGGGAAACGGCGAGAATATTGCCGTCATTGTCGCAAGCGAGAATGGCCGCCGGGGCGGCATCAAAGGCCCGTCCACGCACCCGGCCGTGCTCGGCCTCAAGGCTGGCCAGGTCATTGGCGCGGATTGAGCGGATCGCGGCACAGGTGAAGCCATAGGTCACGACCAGCACGATGCCGAGGATAAAGGGCAGATGGTATTCCACCGCGATCGGCTGCGGCTGGATGAAATGGGTGAGTTGCAGCCCCGTTACGACCAGGGCCGCCAGGCCGGACATTGCGCCCGCCTTGACGATGGCATCGCGGTCGCCGCCCCCGGCCGCCATCGCCGGCGCCAGCAGGAAGGCGAGCACGCCGGTACCGGTCACACCGCCGCCCGACACTGCGACGATGGCCGCCAGCGATGTCCACAGCATGGCCAGTACAAAGCGTTCGAAGGATCGATCGAGACGCGGCGCGAGAACGAGGCCGGCAATTGCCGGAAATGCCACGGCGAGGGAACCGGCCATGTTCAACCAGGCCGGCCCTTCAAGGATCGGCCAGAGTTGGGGCATGGCCGCAGCGACCGTCCCAATCCAGATGAGATTGGTTACGGGACCACCGCGGCGCGCGATCCAAGCAGCAATGTCTCGTTTTCGAGTGTGCATTTTTTCCCGTTGCGACTCAGCGCAAGCCTCAGCCCGTAATCTTTGCCTCTGGCGTTAACAAATGCTGAATCGTAAACTTTTGGCGTTTACTGTTTCACGCTGGAAAGTCTGTCTCCGGGCAATGTATTTCAAGGCTTGGAGAGCGGGCGTGTCCGGGGCACACTGTGGGTTCACAGGGTTATGGAGGCTACCCGATGTTCATATCCATCCTTGCAGCGCTTGCTCTGACGACCGCACTGGATGGCGACGGCCAGGATGCAGGCATGGCTCAGCCGCCCGTCCTGCAGCTCGATGCGGTCGAACCGGCACAGGCCGACGCCGTGCGCACGGCCGCCGGAGATTATGCTGCTTTCCACGGCGTCGTGGCGGATCTGCGCTCTGCGCCGATCGGGTCGGGTGAGGATCTCGACTCGGCGATGGACCGGCTGACCGCCTTCTATGTTCATGACCGCCTGGTTCGCGCCTGGATCGCCTACACCGCGATGATCGCCGCCCAGCACCCCGAATATCTCGATGATGTCCGTGAACTGGCTGACTATTATGGCGCCCAGGCCGCGATGTCCGGCCTGCTCTATGACCCGACCTATGCGATCAGCTTCACCCATGCCGATACCGCCGAGGCCTCCGTGGTCGATGCACTCGAGCGCGACAGCGCCGGCATTCGTGAAGTCAGCGACCGCTATCGCGCTGCCGCCTATGACCTGCAGGCGACGCGCTGGGCCCAGGCGAGAGCCGGTGATCGCCGGTCGCGCCTCTCGGCGCTGGAGAATGCAGGCTCAGCACCGAGCGTGCCGCTGAGCAATGAATTCCTGCTCTCGCTCGATACCGGGCTCGACGGGGTAGTGCCGGCTTCTGCACTCTATGACCATCCGGAAATCGCGCGCATGGGCGCCTACGCCACGCCGCAATTAACCCTGACGGTCGGCGATGCCGTGATCGATCCCGACCGGGATCGCATTGGACGCATCCTCTCTGTCGCAGCCCTTCAGGCGATTTCAAACGATCCAAGCCAGTCGACCGAGCTGATCAACGCCCTGCTGTCAGATCCGGTCGTCGAGCGTTGCCTGACCTGGGCAAGGCTTGACCTGCAACAGTGCGTCGCCGCCGGCCATTTCAAATATGAGGACAGTTTCTGCATCGCCGAGCACGCGCTGCTGGACGTCAGCCGCTGTCTCGGCGTATCGGCCGCGACCGGGACTGATTGAGCCCGCAGCCTGATCCGCCAAGACCTTAACAAAAAGTGTACCGTTTAGAGACGCGATCAAATTTTAGACAAAAACATTGCTCCAGTTTCGCACGCCGTTTCCGCTAAACCCTGGAATCGCGTGCAATAGCTGAAAACCTGACCTAGCCTCGATCCTGCAACTACTGCCGGTACACCCCGGCGATAGACTTGGTTTGAGGTTGGTCGATGATGTTTTTTCTACGTGCTGCGTTCTGGCTGGCAATCGTGTCGGTTTTTGTCCCGCGTGACTTCGCAGGCGAAGCTATGGACCTGCCCTTCGATACGGCATCAACACGCATTGATGCCGGCCAGGCGGTGGATAGCTGGTGTGTGGACCGCGAAGCGCTCTGCGAGGCCGGGGCCGAGGCTGTCCAGCTGGGCGGCTTTCTGGCCGGCTTTGCCGCGACACAAATCGAAACCGCCATCGAGGATCGCCAGGCTTCTGCCTCTTGATGACCTGCCCTTTCTGATCGCCGGGCGGCACTGACCGCATCTACGGCTTGATCCTGTCCGCAGCGCGGCTTAACTCCACGCTGTGATGACCCAAACTCCAATCCAGATCGAAATCGAGGAACTGGTCGAGGAATTCGACCTGCTGGACGATTGGGAACAGCGCTACCGCTATCTGATCGATATGGGCAAGGCCTTGCCGCCCCTTCCCGATGCTCAGCGAACCGAGGAAAGCCGGGTCCAGGGCTGTGTCAGCCAGGTCTGGCTGATTGTCGAACCCGACGCAGACGGCCATCTCGTTTTTCACGCCGACAGCGACGCGCATATCGTGCGTGGCCTCGCCGCGCTCCTGCTGCGCCTCTATTCCGGCCGCAGCCGCGAGGACATTCTCTCGGTCGATGCGCGCGAAGTGCTGGCACGGATCGGATTGTCGGAACATCTCTCCCCGCAGCGCTCCAATGGCCTGGCCTCGATGATCGGCCGGATACGGGCAGCGGCCTCAAACTAGGCTTTCAGCCCGTAATGCCGCGCCAATTGCTGCAGGGCAAGCTTCAGCACCGTCTTGCCAGAGCGCTGGGCCCAGCCGAAGCGCCGTTCGACCGCGGCCATGCCCTCCCCGCGAATACAGACCGCCATCACCAGCTGATCCATGCCGCTGCCCAGGGCGGCGAGCGCATCCATCACACGATCCTTGGCAGCGATCGTCGCCAGCGAGGCCGCTTCCGGTCCACCCCGCCAGCCCTGCGGGCGGCAAGTGGCGGTCAATGACCAGTTGCGCGTCGTGTGCTGATGCAGGCTGGAACAGGCATGGTCTGCGCAAAAGCGTTCCGCCGCCGCGCATTCCACCGGATCGAGCTGGCCCGCCCAGCGTCCCAGCGCCCCCTCGCTTGTATTGCGCTGGACCGGGTGCAAGCGGCCATCCTCGCCGAGCACACTACAGGCGCTCATGGTGCGGTGGGGGGCGGCGTAACCCTCACCCCTCTGGCGTTCGATGGCGGCCCGCCCGCTGGGATCCAGTTCGAAGGTGTCGCCGCTCTGGCTGAGCAACCCCCTGGCGAGCGCCTGGCGCAACTGGGCGGCATCAAGGCGCGCCAGCGGCCGCCGGCGGCGATCGCCGCCGGGGAAGACCCCATATCCGCCGCCGCCAATACAGGGCTTCAGCGCGGTGCCATTACGCGCCAGGCAATGCAGCCAACGCGGCAGGTTCTCGTCTCCGGCCGACGGCATCAGTCGGCCTCACCCGGTTGCGGTGCCGCACGCAGACAGGCTTCAAGAGCATCCATCGACTGGTCGAAGCCGCGATCATCGCGCTGGTCCTCGATCCGGTGACAGGCATGCGCTGCGGTCGAGCGGTCGCGGCCGAAGGCCTGGGCCACCCGGGTCAGGGACAATTCGAAGGCGATATGGGCGAGATACATGGCGGCCTGTCGGGCAAAGGCGGCTTCGCGCGACCGCCGCGTCGGTGCCTCGAGCTCGTCCTGGGGCACGCCAAAAGCGTAGGCCACGGCACTCTGGGCCAGACGGGCCCGGGCGATATCCACGCCCATTTTTGAAATTTCTTGCGTCATCTTGCGCTCCCGGTCGTTACGAACCGGAACGCCTTTCAGATCGTCCCGGCCCGCCCATGCTAGGAGGGCTACACCCAGGCGGGGATAATATTCCTATTTTGATCGCAAGAAAAGGCCGCGCAACCCATACGTGTTGCGCGGCCAGCATTCGCGATACTACATTGAAATATCAGGTCGAAAAATAGGCGATGATCAGGACAACCGCCAGCAAAGCGCTGGTCCAGATTGCGAGCACTCCACTGGGGATATCTCGGCTCAGGGCACCCATAGGACTGAATACCTGATACAGTCGACCACCAATTCCGCTCATCAAACGCCCCCAGACATTGCCCATGGAGGCCGAAAGCCGGTCGAGCATCAGCCAGCTCCAACGCGCCAGGCCATCGCCGAAGCGGCGATAGACCCAATCGAAGTCGAGATTGACCGAGCGCTTCTCCGCCGGATAGGCCCCAACCTTCAGCAGGAAGGCGAAGGCGAAGATGGCACCGAGCAGGAGCTGCATCTGCCCGACGACATGGTCGAAGGTATAGGGCTGGTAGATGGCGTTTTGATAGGGCAGCAAATCATAGAGTTTGCCGTAATTGATGCCGAGATAGACGCACATCAGCGCGCCCAGCCCCATCGCCATCAGCATATTGACCGGCGCCTCGCGCACACGGCGGCCGCTATCATGGCCGAAGAAGGCGAAATACGGGATCTTGATCCCCGAGTGCTCGAGTACGCCCGCGGAGGCAAAGACCAGCATCAGCCAGACCACCCAATGCCCTTCCTGGGCGACGGCGGCCAGGATCATGGCCTTGGCCACGAAGCCGGAGAAGAGCGGAAAGGCCGAGATCGAGGCCGACCCGATCAGACAGAAGAACGCCGTCGCCGGCATCGACTTGAACAGACCGCCCAGCTCCGATGCCTTGACCGTTCCGACCCGGTGCAACACCGCGCCCATGCTCATGAACAGGAGGCCCTTATAGATGATGTGCACGAAGGCATGCGCCGCCGCGCCATTGAGCGCCAGTTCGGAGCCGATCCCGATCGCCACGACCATGAAGCCGAGCTGGTTATTGAGCGAGTAGGACAGGACCTTGCGCAGATCATTCTCGACCACGGCGAAGAAGACCGGGAAAATGGTCATGATCGCGCCGATATAGATCAGGCTGTCCTCACCGGCGAAACCGCGGGCCAGGGCATAGATCGCCATCTTGGTGGTGAAGGCCGACAGGATGACCGTGCCGACCACCGTCGCCTTGGGATAGGCGTCCTGCAGCCAGTTGTGCAGGAAGGGGAAGGCAGCTTTGATGCCGAAGGCGATGAAGATCAGGAAGCCGCCCGGCGAGTCGAGGCCGATATGCTCGAAAGCCCAGCTACCGGTCTCGCCGGCATGAATGACGGCACCGGTCAGCAAGAGCACGCCCGACAGGACATGGATCGCCAGATAGCGCAGCCCGGCCTTGGTCGCGGCCTTGTTGCGCGCGCTCCAGATCAGGAAGACCGAGGAGATCGCGGTCAGCTCCCAGAACAGGAAGAGCGTCATCAGATCGCCGGCAAACACCGCGCCGAGCGCGCCGCCGGCATAGATCAGTCCGGCGGCATCGGTGACGCGATCCTTCTCATGCAGGCCATAGAGCCCGTTCAGGAAGGCCGCGATGATGAAGATCAGGCTCCAGATACGGCTATAGGCATCGAAACGCAGGGTCTCGAGCGTGAAACCGCCAAACTCGACAACGCCGAACGTTCCGAGCTCGAGATTATACCAGCACAGGCCGGCAAGCACGGGGGCGAGCAGGGCCAGGCCCTTGCGCACATTATTGTTCGGGATCAGCGCTGAAATCAGACCGCCGATAATGATCGGCCAGGCCGGCGAGAATTCGGCGAAAAACTCACTCATCGCCAGCCTCCCCGTCCCAGTAATTCTCGTCCCGCCCAAGGAAGTGGCGGATCACGAACCAGCCGCCCATGACCGCGAGGACAAAACTGCCAAAGCCCGCCAGGGCGTAAAAGCCCGGCATTTCGGCGATATCCAGGTAGTCATGGCGGTTATGGATAAAATCAAACGCGCCAAGGCCGATCGCCAGCGCGCCCAGTACCCAGACCATGCTGGACTTCAGCCAGCTCGACTCAAGCCAGAGAAAGGGCCGTGCGATCGGATGGACCAGATCGTCTCTTTTAGCGGGCTTCTGGCTCATAGCACTGTCTCGACAGTCGCGACCGGCTCGAACACGGGCAGGAGGTAATCCCGCAAGGGACCGATCAGGAAGAACAGGATGATGACGCCGGCGGCCGTGATCACCGGCGGCAGGATCACCAGCATCGGCGCCGGCTTCTTCAGCTTGGCCTCTTCAGGCGGCTCGAAAAACCCGCGGGCGGAAAGCGGCAGCAGATAGGCGATATTAAGCAGGGAGGAGGCGATCAGCGCCGTCGCCAGGACAACCTGGCCCGCTTCGAAACTGCCCTGCATCAGGAAGAGTTTTGGCCACATGCCCGCCAGGGGCGGAAGGCCGATGATCGACAACGCCCCGATGGTGTAGGCGCCAAACAGCCAGGGCATGTGCCGGCCGAGACCGCGCATTTGCGAAATATTGGTCTTCTTGGTCGCGGTGTAGATCGCGCCGGCGCTCATGAAGAGCGTGATCTTGGCCCAGGCATGCATGACAATCTGCAGCGCGCCGCCCAGCATCGCCAGGGGCGAGCCCAGCATCACCGCCAGGGTGACATAGGAGAGTTGGCTGATGGTCGAATAGGCCAGCCGCGCCTTGAGATTATCCTTGGTCAGCGCGATCAGCGAGGCGAGCACGATCGAGCCGGCGGCGATCCAGGCCAGGGGCTGGGAAGTCGGGGTGGCCGCGATCAATGCGGGGCCGAAAATATAGGTGCCCACCTTGAGCATTGCGAAAACACCGGCCTTCACCACCGCAACCGCGTGCAGGAAGGCTGAAACCGGGGTCGGCGCCACCATGGCATTGGGCAACCAGGCGTGGACCGGCATCAGCGCCGCCTTGCCGATACCAAAAGCAAACATCACCAGCAGGATGCCGGCAATCATCGGCGTGACATCGTTCAGCGCGAGCAGGCCACCGGCAATGAAATTGGTCGAGCCGGCGAGGAATTGCGTCGCGATGATGGCGGGCAAAAGCAGGCCGATCGAGGTGCCGAGCAGAATCGTCAGATAGATGCGGCCACCGCGCCGCGCCGCGGCATCGCCCTTATGGGTCACCAGCGGATAGGTCGACAGGGTCAGGACTTCGTAGAAGACGAACATCGTCAACAGATTGCCCGACAGTGCGACGCCCATGGCACCGGCGATCGCGATACAGAAACAGACATAGAAACGCGTCTGGTTCTTCTCGTTATTGCCGCGCATATAGCCGATCGAATACAGCGAATTGACCAGCCACAGCCCACTCGCCACCGCGGCGAACAGGGCACCGAGCGGTTCGAGCTTGAAGGCCAGTTCCAGCCCGGGCGCAATCGATGCCAGGACCAGGGTTGGCTGGCTCGGGGCGATCTCGACGAGATAGGCGATATTGAGGGCCAGCAGCACGCCGGAGACGAGGGTTGCCCCCTCGCGCCAATTGGGGCGATTGCCGAGCAGCGCCACCAAGACGCCTCCAAGGGCGGGAATGGCCAGCGCCAGCGCCAGGGCAAGTTCGGGAGTCCACATGATCTAGCGCCCCCCCATCACGGCTTCGGCTGCGGCATTCGCCAGATAGACCAGCGGGTCGGCATTGAAGAAGAAATACACATTGGCCAGCGCCAGGATCGACATCGGCACCACCACTGCCCAGGGCGCCATGCTGGCGGCAACGGCCTTGCCCTGATGGGTTGGTGGCTCCTCCATCCAGATCGCCATCAGCATGCGGCCGACATAGACCAGCGCCAGCAGCGAGGAAGCGATCAGCGCCGCCACTGCCCACCACCAGTCGCGATCCAGCGCGGCGAGGATGAGATACCATTTCGAGGTGAAACCGACCGTCAGCGGCACGCCAACCAGCGACAGGCCGGAAATCGTGAAGGCACTGGCAGAAACCGGCATGGTGCGGCCTAGCCCGTTGAGGCTGGAAATGCTGCGGACGCCGAATTTGAGGGCGAAGGCCCCGAGCGCCATGAAAAGCGCCCCCTTCATCATCGCATGGTTCATCAGATGCAGCATGCCGGCCGACAGGCCTGCCTTCGTGCCCATGCCGAGGCCGAGCATCATATAGCCGACCTGGGCGACCGAGGAATAAGCCAGCACGCGGCGCGGATCGGTCTGGAAGATCGCCTGCGCCGAGGCAACGATCATGCCGACCGTGCCGAGCACCGCGAAGATCCAGATGAAAGAGGCCGCCACGAAGGTGACTTCCGGATGGAAAATCGAGAACAGGAAGCGGATCAGCACGTAGAAGGCCACTTTCGTCGCGGTCGAGGCGAGGAAGGCGGTGACGAAGTTCGGCGCGAAGGCATAGGCATTCGGCAGCCAGACATGCAGCGGGAACATCGCCGCTTTCAGACCCAGTCCGACGACGATAAAGGCGAAGGCCGCTTCGGTGACCCGGTTATGGCCGTTCTCGGCCAGCACGCGCGCGATATCGACCATGTTGAGCGTGCCGGTTGCCATGTAGAGGAAACCGACACCGATCACGAAGAAGGTCGCGCCGATCGTGCCGAGAATGAGATAGTTATACGATGCGGTCAGCGCCCGGCGGTCCTTGCCGCCGCCCATTGCGACGAGCGCATAGGTCGAGAGGGAGGAGACTTCCAGGAAGACGAAGACATTGAAGGCATCGCCAGTGATCGTGACGCCCAGCAGGCCGGTAAAACAGACCAGGAAGGCGGAGTAGAACATGGGCTGTTTGCCGGGCTCGATCTCGTCGGCCACGCTGGGCAGGGCGTAGATCGTGCAGAGCAGGCCGACAAAACCGACCAGCAGCAGGATGGGGACATTGAGGGCATCGACCCGGTATTCAATTCCCAGCGGCGGCGCCCAGCCGCCAAGATGATAACTGACGCTGCCGGCCTGCGAGACTTCGCCAAGCAGGACCAGGGCGAGAAGGGCGACCAGGAAGGCCGCGATAAGGGAAATCGCCCAGGCTATACGGCCACTCGGCATCAGCGCCGCAATCGGGGCCAGGATCAGCGGAATAACGACCAGCAGAACCGGCGCGTGCGCGGCGATTCCCGCCGGCAGGAGATGGGCCAGAAAATCCATTATCCAGCGGCTCCTGTGTCACGCGAATAGTCAGCCGCATTCAGCGCCTCATCCTCGATGGAGCCATAGGCTTCGCGGATCCGCACCACCAGGGCGAGCCCGACGGCCAGGGTGGCGACGCCGACGACGATCGCGGTGAGGATGAGAACGTGAGGCAGCGGATTGGAGTAGAGCATGGCATCGGCGGCAGCGGCGCCATGGCCTGCGGCCGCAGCCCCATGATCCTCGCCATGCGCGTCAGCGATGATCGGCGGCTGACCGCCAAACACTTTCGCGAGCGTGATGTAGAGCAGGAAAACAGAGGTCTGGAACAAGGAGAGTCCGACCAGGCGCTTGACCAGGTTACCGGTCGCGAACACGACATAGAGCCCGGTCATCATCAGCACGATGATCGGGATATAGTTGAAACGTTCCAGGAGGATATCAAGCATTCTACCAGTCCTCGTCCGGCAAGTCGGGGATCCGTCCGGCGAAGGCATAGAAAATCGCCAGCATCACCGATGAGACCGTGAACAGGACGCCAAGCTCGATCAGCAGAATGCCGTAATGCTGTCCGGTATGATGGCTCTGATCAGGGTGCAGGGCGTCGTAATCGAGAAAGTTCACCGGCTCGCCGGCCCCATTCATCAACAGGGTCGCGACGCCGACGCCGGCGAACAGCAGCACACCGGCGGCCATCAGGTAACGCACGGCCGCCGGAGGGACGGCGCGGCGCGCCTCTTCCATCCCGAAGATCAGAGCGTAGAGGATAACGCCAACGGCGACGATCACGCCGGCCTGGAAACCGCCGCCCGGGCCGAAATCACCATGAAATTGCACGTAGAAGCCAAACACCACGATGATCGGTATCAGCAGTTTGGACACAACGCGGAGGATCAGGTGCGGGCTCATCATGCGCCCTCCTCTTTGGCCGGCCGGGCCGCCTTGGTGGCCTTGGGTGCTCTGGACGCACGCGCCGACGTACCCGCCTTGGCCGCGGGCTTGCCTTTCGACTCGCCCTTGCGGCCACCGAAGCCGAGCAGGAGGATCACGCCAAGCCCGGCAGTGAAGATCACGACAGTCTCGCCGAGCGTATCAAAGCCACGATAGCTGGACAGAACGGCCGTCACGATATTCGGCACTGCGATGTCATGCGGGGTCTGTTCGAGATAGTCGCGGCCGACATAGGCATTGGCGACGGATTCCGCGTCGCCATAGACCGGCATGTCAGGCACGGCATAAAGCAGGGCAGCACCAGCCGCGACGACCACCGCCAAAGCGGCCCAATGGCGCTGCGGCTTGCTCGGCTCGGCTTCGCGGGCCGTCAAGAGCATCGCCGCCAGCAGCAATACGGTCGAGATCCCGGCGCCGACAGCGGCCTCGGTGAAGGCGACATCAACCGCGTCGAGCGAGACGAACCAGGCGGCGCAGAGCAGGCTGTAGACGCCCATCAGCATCACGACCGCGAACAGGTTGCGCAGCCGGACGATGGCGAAGGCGACGGCCAGCAGCATGCCGATCAGGGCATAGTCGAGATATTGCGTCAGATCGCTCACGCCTTGCCCTCCTCTTCGCCCAGCTCACGCGGGTGCGCCGGCTTGAAGCGGGCCAGATCCGGCTTGTGGCCGGCCCGGTGCGCGGCATTGGCGACGGCATGCGTCGCGGTCGGGCTGGTCAGGAAGAGCAGAAGGCCAACCAGGGCCAGCTTGGCCATGGTCTGCCAGTCTCCGGCCTGCAGGATCAGGCCAAGAATGACGAGTTCGGCACCGAGCGTATCGGTGACGCCGGCCGCATGCATGCGGGTGTAGAAATCCGGCAGGCGGATCACGCCGATCGCACCGGCCAGGACGAAGACCAGGCCCAGCGACAGGGACCCCACGCTGAGGGCAAACAGGAGATGATGCCAGATCTCGGCGGCGCTCATGCCTCATCCTCCCCGTCGATGGCCCGGCGCAGCGACATCTGGGCCAGGGAGATTTCCAGCGAGCGGTAACGGAAGAATTTGAGGATCGCGATGGTCGCGACGAAATTGATCAATGCGTAGAGCATGGCGATGTCGATGGCATCCTGCCGCCCGGACAGGGCGCTGAATACCAGCAGGAAGAGAATGGTCTTGGTGCCAAAGGAATTGGCCGCCAGAACGCGGTCATACAGCGTCGGCCCGGCAAACAGGCGCGCCAGCATGATCGCCATCGCGCCGGCCATGCCGAGCGCCATGATGAAATTGAACATGTCCATCAGAGCACCTTCCGCTTGCCATCGGAGGCCCGATCCGAACGGGCACCCATTTCGGCGAAACCGGCCGGGTCAGTAAAGCTGGTATCGAGCGCGTGAATGAGGAAACCGTCCTCCTCGACATCGATCGTCACAGTGCCCGGTGTCAGGGTGATGGAATTGGCGAACACGGCATGGCCCAGCCCGGAACGCTGTTCGGCGGGCACCCTTACCAGGCGCGGCTCGACATCGATTTCCGGCTTCATCACCAGCTTCACCACCGACAGGTTGGCCGCAAGGATTTCCCGGCCGAGCCAGATCCAGTACATGGCCAGCGGCACGGCCGGCAGGATCGGGACTGTTTCGCGATCCAGGATCCGCATTCTGGCGGTCAACGCGACGGTTGCCACGATGCTCAGCACGCCGAATCCGATGACCAGGGGATAATCGCCCGACAGCGTGTACTGGCCCGAAAGTGTGAGCCAGAGCAGGACAAGTACGGCCGTCAAACCGACGCTATAGGTCATGAAAACTCCCCGCACGCATTTGCCTTTATCCCGGCTTTTAACCCGAGATTCCGGGCTTGGCCAGACAAGCGGGACGGCAATCGCAGAACATGACCAATGCGCAATCTGCGATCAGGCATATTGCCTTGAGCGCGCGTGAGCAGGCGCGGCTGAAATCACGGGCCGCAGGCGCCTCAGCGCTTGTCGGCGTCTTCGATCGAGAGGTTCCAGTAGCGCAGCACGGTTTGCGCCTTTTCCACCGACAGGCTGTCATAGACCTTGCGCGCCAACTCGACGGCATCGTCCTGCACGGCGCGGCCAAGACCGGTCCAAAGTCCCTGGAAACTGACCCATTTCAACCCGGTCGCCTTGCACAGAATGGCCAGGGATTCGCCCGCCATATCGTCCATCATCCGCAGGAAGAGCCGTTTGTGAATGGCCGCCAGGGTGGCAATTTCCGCGACGATCTCCGCCTGCCCGCCCTCGACACAAAACGCGTCAATAGCGCCCTCAAGCGAGCCATAGGGGCTTAGCTCGGCCGCATCGCGATTGCGCTGCCGCCGGTCGATATAGCGCAGCACCCGGGTGACGAGTGGATCGTCCCAGCCCTCCGCGGAGACCATCGGGAAAATGTCTTCGGTCGAGTCGATCAATATGGTGCGGTCAACCGCAAAGCGATCGAGGATCTGGATCCGTTCGCGGTGCTCGCAATCCCAGAACAGGCGAAAGGCCTGGGCCGGACGCAATTCCGCGCGGCGGATCAACAGAGCCGAATAGCGCACCTCGTCCTGGGCCGCGCCGACAAGGCGATCAATGGTTGGGGCCGCCAGAGCAGTGGTCTGGTTCTTCAGCACACATTCCACCACGGGCGGCTCACCGGCAGCGACCAGCGCCGCGGAGATGATCTCGCTGATATTCTCGCGCCGGGCGATCGTCATGCGGTGTTGCAGACTGCCAGCCTGGACGATTTCGAGCAGGTCGAAATCGGTCAGCGCCCGGGACTCCTCGAGAATGGGCTCGGCAATTTCAAACTGGTCGCAGGCCAGAACGCGCAACAGGCGGCTGGGTGCCTCCAGCAAGCCGGCCAGGCGGCGGGCGCAGCGCTGACGCACCGACACATCACTGGCCCGCAGAATATCATAGAGAAGATCGGCGACGATCCAGCGCTCGCGCGGCGTCAGGCGGCTCGATGGCAGGCCGACAATATCAGCCAGCCGGCGCGCCAGCACATCGCGCGCGCGGCGCGGTGCTTCCTCCATCAACTCCAGGGGTTCGGCATTCGCCATCGCGGCCGGTCCATTCCGTTCTGTTTGCCCAGACAGCATGCCCCGGTCTCGTTAATGAATGGTGCGCCATCGCAGGCCGCCCACCTTGACATTGCAGGTGTGAAGGCAGACCTTCGAGGGCATGAATATGACCACACACCGGCTTCCAACTTCCTACAGGGCGTGTCCGATCGCGGGCATCTGACCCTCGGCCCGGTCGCGTCGCGCCCCGGTCGAGGGGTATAGGCCGGCGTTTCGCAATGCGGTTCAGGCATTGCTGACAACGCGGCCCGATACGCGGCACATCTTCCAGAAAACAATTACCCGACCGTAGCGACGCCAGAGGCGCGCCTGCGGCCCCGATGCTCAAGAGGAGGTCAGCCCATGGCTCCCGCCACCAAACGCAAACTCAAACCTGCCATCACCCTGACCCGTTCCGATCATGAACGCTTGTGGAGACTGGCCGAATCCCTGCCCGACACCGCCGCCAATGTCGCCGAGCCCCTGCTCGTCGAGCTCGATCGGGCACGCGTCGTCGCCGACAACAAGCTCGCCGCGAAAACCGTGCGCATGGGCTCGACCCTGTGCTTCACCAGCGAGCTGGGCGAGGACAAGCTCGTCACCCTGGTTTTCCCGGGCGAAGCCGATATTGCAGCCAGCAAGATCTCCATCCTGACCCCGATCGGGGCCGCCCTGATCGGGCTCTCGGCGGGTCAGACGATTGACTGGACCGCACGGGACGGCCGCGTTCGCCGCCTCACCGTGAAAAGCGTCACCCAGCCGG
>NZ_CAXBKN010000044.1:0-24111 GCF_963976135.1 uncultured Maricaulis sp. | reverse complement strand
TTGAGAGCGGCCGCTGCCAGGGCCGGTCGCCTTCGCGGGCCGAGACGCTCTGGAGACGCTCGATCGCACTGCCGCGGAGCCAGATCAGCGTGCCGCCCCTCGCCTCCAGCCAGGCCTGGTCCAGTATCAAGGCCTCACACTCACGCCATAGCCAGGCCGGGAGGTTGGCGGTCAGGACGACAAGCTGGCTGCGCCGGCAGTCCTCGCGCCAGGCCTCCGGCTGCTCGAGCACGGCATAGCGCAGGCCGCGCCCGCTCCTCCCTGAATCGTTTTCATACAGGGCCCCGGCCATGGCGCTGCAGCCCAGATCGTCGCAGCCGAGGCCGGCCAGTGCGGGGCGTGCGCGCACGCCGCGCCGCTCAAGAAACACCGTCACGGCGAAGCGGTTGCGACGGCGCGAACTGACGGTCCAGGCCTCCGATGCGTCCAGCGCCCGCGCCACGACCACGCCGCCCTCGGAGACGAAGATATCCGGCGCCGGGGCGAGGCTCCATCCCGCCAGTGCCGCCAGGGCCAGCCCTGCCCCGCCCATCCGCACCAGGCCGCGCCCGAGCAGGACTGCGACAAAGGCGGCGGCGTAGAGCGGCAGGACCCAGCCGGGCGCGGCGATGACGGGGCGCAGGGCGCCGGGTGCGGCGGCAACCCGGTCGGCAATGGCGAACATCACATCCAGGCCCAGGCTCATCACATGCAATGCCGGTTGATCGAGCCCGAAGGGCATCAGGAAGAGCGCTGCAACCCCGGCCGGCATGACGATGAAGGTGAAGACCGGCATGGCCAGGAGATTGCCGATCAGGCCGTAACCGGCGATGCGGTGAAAATGGAAAGCGGCAAAGCCCGATGTCGCAAAGCCGGCGATGACACTGGTCAGGCTCAATCCGCCCAGCGCCGACAGGCTGCCCCGGCCCAGGCCGAGCGGTGCCGGCGGGCGGCGTTGCTGGCGCCAGATATCGGCACAGGCGATCAGCGCCGCCACCGCCGCAAAGGACATGTGAAAGCCTGCCGCGCGCACGGCTTCGGGCTGCAGGGCGAGCACGAAGATCATCGCCAGCGCCAATGTGTGCAAGGAGAGCGCGCGGCGTCCGACCAGCACACCGGTCAGCACAGCCGCCGCCATCAGAAAGGCGCGCTGGGTCGGGATGGCGCCGCCCGACAGGATGAAATAGCCCGCCCCGGCCAGCAGCGCGCCGATCGCCGCCGGCCCGGCCGCATCAAAACGCCGCGCCCAGGGCGTGATGGCGGCGAGGCCAAAGCGCAGAATCAGGAATATCCCGCCGGCGAACAAGGCCATATGCATGCCCGATATTGCCAGGACATGACCGAGCCCGGCCGCACGCAGGGTTTCACTGACCTCCGGGGTGAGTCCGGAACGGTCACCGGTCAGCAAGGCGGCCGCCATGGCGCCATTGCGTCCGGGCAGACGGGCGCGCAAATGCCCGGCGATCTGCCAGCGCCAGCGCGCGACAGTGCGGGCCGGTGCGTCCTGGTCGAGGGCGGGCCCGGCTTCGAGCGGCGCAATCGCGAAACCGCTGCCGACAATGCCGGCGAAATAGGCGTTGAAACGAAAATCATAACTGCCCGGCACCGGCGCGCGCCGCGGCCGTTCCAGAATGGCGAGAATACTGACCGCGGCGCCCGGCGCCAGGTCCGGGTCGGAGGCGAGGACCCGGACCCGGCGCGCCGGAGCAGCATGCTCGCGTGGCAGGCGGATGGAGAGACGGGCCCGGCCGCGGCTATTGCGCTCGACCGCTTCCAGCCAGCCGGTCACCTGCATCGGCCGGCCATAGGCCAGCGCCACGCCGGGGCCCGCACCGAGCGCGTGGCTGCGATGCTGGGCCCGCGCCAGACCGGCTGCCAGAGCCAGCAAGGCCAGCGCGGCCAGGCTCAGGGCCGCACCGCGGGTGATGGAACGCGCCGCCAGCAGACCGGTAAGAGCCAATACCGCCAGGGCTGCAGCCCACAGGGCGGACGGCTCGAATGGCAGGTCGAAATAGACGGCACAACCGGCCGCAAAGCCGAGCGCGGCAATGATGGCCGGCCGCCCGGCCTGCACAAAGACCACCGCGGCTGCGGGCGGCCTCACGCCATATCCGGGCCCGGGCTGTCTCACCCGTCCAATCCTCCCTGTCTAACCCCTATCGCCACCGCCGGTAATCATGCTAACAAACGATATTCTTCTTGCAGCGCAGCATGATCTCGCAGGTGCAACACTTGAAAACCATGATCCGCACCCGGTTTGCTCCCTCCCCGACGGGCTTCCTTCACATAGGCGGCGCCCGTACGGCCTTGTTCAACTGGCTGTTCGCGCGTCATCATGGCGGGCAATTCCTGCTGCGGATCGAGGACACCGACCGCGCCCGTTCGACGCAGCCGGCGATCGATGCGATCCAGGACGGGCTGAGCTGGCTCGGCCTCGACTGGGACGGCGATGTGGTCTCCCAATATAGCCGAGCCGACAGGCATGTCGAGATTGCACACCAAATGGTTGCGTCCGGTCACGCCTTCCGCTGCTATTGCGACGCCGATGAAGTCGACGCCCTGCGCGCGGCAGCCTTCGATGAAGGCCGGGCCCTGCGCTCGCCCTGGCGTGATCGCGACCCGGCCGATGCGCCCGAAGGCGCGCCCTTTGTCGTACGCTTTCGCGCCGGTGATGCGGATATGCTGGTCGAGGACGCGGTCCAGGGCGAAGTGCGCTGGGCGGCCAAGGAATTCGACGATCTCGTCCTGCTGCGCAGCGATATGAGCCCGACCTATAATCTCGCCGTCGTCGTCGATGATCATGATATGGACATCACCCATATCATTCGCGGTGATGATCATCTGGTGAATGCCGGGCGTCAGGCACAGATCTATGATGCGATGGGCTGGAAGCGTCCGGTCTTCGCCCATATTCCGCTGATCCACGGGCCCGACGGCAAGAAATTGTCGAAGCGCCATGGCGCGCTCGGCGCCGAAGCCTACCGCGATATGGGCTATCTGCCCGAAGGCCTGCGCAATTATCTGCTGCGGCTGGGCTGGTCCCATGGCGACCAGGAATTCTTCACCGATGCCGAGGCCATTGCGGCCTTCGACATGGGCGGGCTCAATAAATCGCCCTCCCGGCTCGACCTGGACAAACTGTCGCATATCAATGCCCACCATATCGCGCGGGCCGATGATGCGCGCCTTTGTGAGCTCGTCACACCTTTCCTGGAAGGGCTGGACGGTCAGATCGAGGATGCGGCCCTGAAGGCAAAGCGCATAAGAAATGCGATGCCGGCGCTCAAAACCCGCGCCGCAACGCTGGCCGAACTGGCCCAGCAGGCCTATTTTCTGGTGAAAGCGCGCCCGTTTCAGCTCGAAGGCAAGCTTGCCAAACAATTGGACGAGACCGCTTGCGCGCGTCTTAACCGGCTTTTCACGCGTCTGGTGGAAACCGATGCATGGAATGATGCGTCGCTCGCCAGCCTGCTCAAGCAATTCGCCGAAACCGAGAATGTCGGTTTTGGCAAAATCGGTCAGCCGCTCCGTGCGGTTCTGACCGGTGGGGCACCCGCCCCGGATCTTGCACTCGTGATGGCCTTTCTCGGCCGCGATGAAGTGCTCGATCGGATCAAGGATCAATTGCCGCCGCGCATCTGATGCCGGCGGTCGCGAGATAGGGAAGACATGATGGAAAGCAAGGCCAAACCAAACGGTTCCGCGACGCTCACCTATAACGGCGTGAGCGTTGAGTTTCCTGTGCTCAGCGGCGAGATCGGGCCGGATGTGATCGACATTCGCTCGCTTTACCGCAAGACCGGCATGTTCACCTATGACCCGGGCTTCACCTCGACAGGTAGCTGCGAGAGCCAGATCACCTATATCGACGGCGACAAGGGCGTCCTGCTCTATCGCGGCTATCCGATCGAGCAATTGGCCAAGAGCTCGTCCTTTATCGAAGTCTGCTATTTGCTGATGCACGGCAATCTGCCGACGCCCGGCGAGCTGCAGGATTTCGACTGGACGATCCGTCGCCACTCCATGCTGCACGACCAGTTCGACCAGTTTTTCCGGGGCTTCCGCCGCGACGCCCACCCGATGGCGATCATGGTCGGCACCGTCGGTGCGCTGTCGGCCTTCTATAATGACAGCACGGACGTCACCGATCCCAAACTGCGCACAATTGCCAGCCATCGCATGATCGCCAAAATGCCAACGATTGCGGCCCGCGCGTTCAAATACGCGATCGGCCAGCCTTTCATCAGTCCACGCAATGACATGGATTATGCAGCCAATTTCCTGCGCATGTGTTTCGCCGTCCCGGCGGAAGATTATGAAGCCAATGCTGTCATGGCCCGCGCGATGGACCGGATCTTCATCCTCCATGCCGACCATGAACAGAACGCCTCGACCTCGACCGTGCGTCTCGCCGGCTCGTCGGGTGCCAATCCCTTCGCCTGTATCGCTGCGGGCATTGCCTCGCTGTGGGGCCCGGCGCATGGCGGTGCCAATGAGGCCGCGCTCAACATGCTGACCGAAATCGGCAGCGTTGACCGCATCCCGGAATACATCGCCAAGGCCAAGGACAAGAATGATCCTTTCCGCCTGATGGGCTTCGGACACCGCGTCTACAAGAATTACGATCCCCGTGCGACGGTGATGCGCGACACCTGCCATGAAGTGCTCGAGATCACTGGCCACGGCAATGACCCCCTGCTGCAGGTCGCCCTCGAGCTCGAGCGAATCGCCCTGGAAGACCCGTATTTCGTCGAGAAGAAGCTCTATCCGAATATCGATTTCTATTCGGGCATCACGCTGCGCGCGATGGGCTTCCCGACCGAGATGTTCACCGTGCTGTTCGCCGTCGCGCGCACCGTCGGCTGGATCGCGCAATGGTCGGAAATGATCGAGGATCCATCCCAGAAGATCGGCCGTCCGCGCCAGCTCTTCACCGGTGCCACCTCGCGCGATTATGTCGATCTGAGCAAGCGCGGCTGATCCAGCGTCGGCACGTCATGAGAAAGGCCGCCCCACCGGGCGGCCTTTTTTTTCATTGTGCCGATGGCAAGGCGTCAGGCCGTGGGCAGGTATTGCAGCACGACTTCGGCCGCGCGGTCGCTGGCCTTGCCCTCGCCGCGCATCTCGTCAGTCGCCTGGCGCAGCGCCTGGCTGATCTGCAGCCGCCGCTCGGGGGCCTCCAGCAAGCTCTCCACCGACCTCTCCAGACGCGGCGCGGTACAGCGGGTCTGGACATGTTCGAGCACGAGATTGGAATCCGAGGCCATATTCACCAGCGTGGTGTAGGGCGATTTCATCACATTGAGCATGCGGATCAGGGCCCAGGTAATCCAGCCGAGCCGATAGGCGGCGACAGTCGGCACGCCGGTCGTCGCCAATTCGGTGATCACGGTGCCCGAGGTGGCCAGGGCGAGATCGACGGCCGCGAAGGCGTCGGCCTTTTCCGCTTCGCTGACAATGATGATGTCGTCGGGCATGCGGGTATCGATCTGCAGGCGCGCCTGCACGATCTCCGCGACCGGTTCGGCAAGAACAATGACAATCTTCAACCCGGGCCGGCGCCGCAGGACCCGCGCGACCGCCGCAACAAGGACATCATACATGCGCCGGATCTCGGAGGGCCGGCTCCCGAACAGGACCAGCATGGCCTGGCTATCCGGAGCCAGCTCATGACGTGCCCTGAACGCCGCCCCCTCGCCGACCGTCATGCGCTCGAGTGTCGGATTGCCGACAAAGGTCACCGGCAGGCCGAAATCGGTATAGAAAGGCGCGTCAAAACTGACAATGGACAGCAAGTGATCGACCGTCGCAGCCAGGGTCTTGGCACGGCCGGGCCGGGTCGCGAAGACTTGCGGGCCGACATATTTGATCAGCTTGATCGATGGGTCGGCGGCGCGCACACCCTGGGCGACCCGCAGCATGAAGCCCCAGCTGTCGATCAACACCACCACGTCGGGCTTGCGGGCAAGTATATCGGCCACGGTCAGCGCGACGCGCTCCTTGACGCGACGCCAGGCCAGCAGGCCATCAATCCAGCCAATAATGGCGAGGCCATCAATATCCACCGCCGTCGGCACACCTTCGGCGGCCATCGCTGCACCACCGACGCCGGCGAAGGCGAGATCATCGCCGCGCCGCTTGCGCAGGGAGCGGATCAGATCGGCGCCGAGCAATTCCCCGGAGCGTTCGGCAGCCACCAGATAGACCAGGGGCGCCGATTTCATGTCGCCGCGTCCTCGACAACCAGAAACATGCCCGCAGCGTCCAGCGCGGCGATGACAGCCTCACGATTGACAATCAGGGCCCCGCCCGCCTCCAGCGCAATCCCGGCCAGGCCGGCGCGGTCACACCGCTGCACGGTCTCTAGACCGATCGTGGGCAGATCGATCCGCCGTTCCTGGATCGGCTTGGGGGTCTTGGCCAGCACGCCGAGCCTTTCACCGGCTGCGCCGCGCAAATGCATGGGCAGATCGGTGATCCGGTCGAGCATGCCATTCGTGCCTTCCTGCGCCTCGACCGCAAGCACGACACCCTGGGCAACGACAGCGGCCTGGCCGATATCAATCTCGCCCATATGGCGGGCCGTCATCAGCGCCTTGGCGATGTCGGCACGATCGCGCCCGGTAGGGGCATGCCCGGTCAGCAAGCCGGCGCCCGGGGCCAGGGATTTAAGCACGTCATTGGCGCCGATGACGGTCAGGCCGGCCTGCTCGAATTCATCGATCACGACGCGCAGGATCGCGTCATCGCCTTTGCGACCGGCCGCCAGCGCCTTGGGCACAAGCACGAGCCCACGCGCATCCATCTGCAGATCCTTGATGTCGGGACGGGTGACATAGCCGGCAAAGCACAGGGCATCGCAACCGGCCGTCTTGAGAGCCTTGAGGATGCCGCCAATCTGGCCGATGGATTTCTCGACGCTCTCGAAACCGTCAAACGGATCCGTGCCAAATCCTTTGACCCGGACGATGAAGGGATTCATGCCCGCCATCGCCTGCGCAATCTCGACCGGCAGATCGCCGCCGCCCGCAATCAGGCCCAGCCGGGTCCATTTTGGCTGATCAGGCATGGGGCATACAAAGCGCACGTTTCGAGGAGGCGCGGATAAAGGCGATGATTTCCATCACGTGGTCATTATGGGCGTAGAGATCGCTGGCATCGGAGAGGCGTTCCTGGAACGTGCCCTCCTCCGCGAACAGCAAACGGTAAGCGGCGCGCAAATCGCGCAGCGCCTCGCGCGGCATGCCGCGACGCTTCAAACCCACCACATTCAATCCGACCAGATAAGCGTCATTGCCATTGACCGATCCATAGGGAATCACGTCGGCGGCGACCTTGGTCATGGCGCCGATAAAGGCGTGGCGCCCGACCCGTGTTTTCTGGACCATGCCGGACAAGCCACCGAAAATGACGTGATCACCAATCTGCGACGAACCCGCAATCTGGGCCCCATTGGCCAGCACGACACGGTCACCAACAATGCAATCATGGGCGATATGAGATCCGGCCATGAAGTAGCAATCACTTCCCACCACGGTGCGCGCCTTGTCGAAGGCCGTGCCGGGATGCATCGTCACGCCCTCGCGCATGATATTGCGCTGGCCGAGGATGAGCCAGGTTTCCTCGCCCTGGAATTTGAAATCCTGCGGCGGGTGCCCCAGATGGACGCCGGGATAGAGCACGCAGTCATCCCCGATTTCGGTATAACCATCAACGGTCGCATGCGAGATCAGCCGGACCCGGTCGTGCAAGATGACATTCGGGCCAATTATGCAAAACGGGCCGATCTCGACACCTTCGCCAATCCTGGCATCGGCGGCGACAATGGCGGTCGGGTGAATACGGGTCGCGTCCATCAGTGTGTAATCGCCTTCGCAGAGAATTCGGCCTGAACAGCCTTGTGGCCATCGGCGAAACCTTCGCCACGGAATTTGAACACGCCATGCCGGGCTGCGGTGACGACGACATGCAGGCGCAACAGCATGCCCGGGCGCACGGGAAAGCGGAATTTGACCTTGTCCGCCCCCATGAAGAAGACGGTCGCGCTCTCGGGCGAAGCCTTCAGCGTCTTGTACATCAGCACGGCTCCGGTCTGTCCCAGCGCCTCGATCATCAAGACGCCCGGCATCACCGGATTGCCGGGGAAATGGCCCGGAAAGTAGGGTTCATTCGCCGTCACGGCCTTGATGCCCGTGATCGACTCGCCTTCGACATAATCTTCCGCGGCATCGATCAGCAGGAAGGGATAGCGGTGTGGCAGCAGTTGGAGGATTTCGTTATTTTCAATGCGTTCAGTCACCCGATGCCTCCCCGGACCTGGATTTGGCGCGCGCCCGCACCATGCGGCGAATTTCGGCGATCTCGCGCATATGCGAGCGGATTGGTTGCGCCGGCGCCCCGGCATAGGTCTCACCGGCAGGCACATCGGCCATCACCGCAGAATTGGCGCCGATGCGGGCCCCGGCGCCGATCACGACATGGTCGGCAATACCGACACGGCCGCCAAACATGACGCCATCGCCAATCCGGCTACTCCCCGAAACCCCGGCGAAGGCCGGCATCAGGCAGGCATCCCCGATGCGGACATTATGGGCAATATGGCACAGATTATCGATCTTGCAGCCATTGCCGATACTGGTCTCGCCAAACACGCCGCGATCAATGGTTGAATTGGCCCCGATGGTCACATTATCCCCGATCCGTACGGCGCCCAGATGCGGCACATCGATCACGCTGCCGCCCGATACTGCGACACCGAAACCCGCCTCGCCAATCACGGCTCCCGCAAGAATATTGCAGGATTCACCGATATCGGCGCAGCTCAGGCTGACATTGGCGCCTATCGAGGTGAAGCGCCCGACCCGGCAACCCGGACCGATTGCGGCATTGGGACCGATCCGCACCTCCTCGCCAATCGAGGCGCCGGCCCCGATCACAACGCCGGGCGCGATGCGCGCCGTGTGATGGCATCTGGCCTGGGGATGACGCGCTGCAGCGCCGTCAAATTCGCGCAGTTCAAACAAATGCCAGCCGATCCGCGAAAATGCCTGACGCGGCGCAGCGTGGGTGAGGGTCAGGGCGCCCATCCCGGCTGCCCGTTCGGCCAGATCCGGCTTCACAATAAGGATGACGCCGCGCAATACGCCCGCAGCGAGGCCCGTCAGGGCCTTGTCCGATTCCGCATAACTCAGCTTGCCGGCCTGCGCCGCTTCAAGCGGAGCGACATCGTTGATCATGTGTGCGCCGGCCGCAGAATCAGAAATCGCCGCACCCGAAAGTGCGGCGATCTCTGTGAGCGTGATCGGGCCAAGCCCCTGATAGAACCGCAGGTCTGCCACGGGCTTGTCCTGACTATTCTATTGCTGAGCCGCGGCCGGTGCACCTTCAGGAAGGCGGACACGATTGACCGGCACGGTCGGCAGGCGCTGGTTCAGCAGGGCGATGACCGCATCGCTGATATCAACATCCGGGCTGGAAAAGACCAGATTGGCACGATCCACCAGGATATCGATGCCACGCGAGGCAACGACTTCCTCAAGGATGGGATTGAGGGCCTCATAGACCGGCTGCATCGCCTGACGTTCCGTCTGGGCAAGCTCCTGCTCGCGGCGGCGACGCTCAAGTTCGAATTGCTGCGCCTGCTGGTTCAGCGCTTCAATGCGTTGCATCAGATCGGGCCGTTGCTGGATGGCCTGCTGGGTCATGGAAGCGGTTTCAGTCGTCAGCGCCTCTGTCTGCTGCTGGATCGGCTGGCCGATCGCTGTCAGCTCGGCGCGGACTTCTGCGCCGATTGCTTCAAGGCGTGTACGGATGTGCTGACCAACGACACTCTCGCGCAGGACGCGCTGTTCATTGATCACGGCGATGTTCTGCTGGGCCATTGCCGGAGCGGCGAGACCAGCGAGGAAGATCGGCAGAAGGACGAAAAGTTTAAACGATTTCATTATTTAGAACCCTGTACGAGTACTGAAACGGAAGAATTCGGCTTTGTCATAATCTTCACGCATGAAGGCTTGGGCAAAGTCGAAGCGAACCGGACCAAATGGTGAATCCCAGAAGATGCTGACCCCGGCTGATGCACGAAGCGCCAGATCGTCCACGGTAAAGAGCTGGCCCGTGGCTTCATCAATCTGATCGCTTTCATCCAGCAGACCCAGAGTACCAAACTCGGTGAACACGCTGCCGCGCACACCGTATTGCTCGGGCAGGCCGAGCGGGAAATTGACTTCCAACGAACCGATTGCATAAAGCCTGCCACCGAGTGCGTCCTGGCGGATCAGGTCGCCTGTGGTCGGATCGCGACTGACGACGCGCGGCCCGACACCGGCGACTTCAAAGCCGCGGAATGAACTGCCGCCTTTGAAGAATCGGTCATTGATCCGGACTGAGTCACCACTCCACGGCAGGATGAAGCCGCTATTCATATTGAAGCTGGCAACGACGTCGCCGAAGAGACCCTTGAAGTAGGAGCCGGTGAATTCTGTCTGGACGTAGCGAACATCGCCCCCAAATCCGGCGAAATCTTGGCTGAACTGAAAACGGAAGCCGTTATGGGGTTCAATCGGGTCGTCGAGACGTGACCAGTTGAGGGTATAACCCAGAACCGAGGTCACCCGGCTACCCGCCTGGTCGCGCAGCGCCTGCGATGCCGTCGAGTAAACCTGAACATCATCGGTCCGCAGGGTATAGCGCAGCTGAAGATTGGCCTGCGCCGTGACCGGGAAGCCCAGACGCAGGCTGCCGCCGGTCGACGCGGTCTGGAATGAGGCTTCGGACAGGAAGTCGGAATTGACCCGGAAAAGGTCGAAACCGGCCGCCAGATTACGGTCCAGGAAGCGTGGCTCGGTGAAGCGGACATCGATCGTTTCCCGCGTCCCGCTGACGGACACCCGGAAGCGCAGGAATTGACCACGGCCGCGCAGATTGCGTTCCGAAATCGACAGGTCGACGAGGAAGGAATCGGTGGAGGAGAAACCGGCACCGAAGGCGAGCTCGCCGGTCGGTTGCTCGGTGACCTGGACGCGCACACGGGCACGGTCCGGTGCCGAACCCGGCGTTTCCTCCAGCTCGACTTCCTCGAAAAAGCCGAGGCGCCGGATATTATTGCGCGACCGGTCAACCAGGACCTGGTTGAAGGCGTCGCCCTCGACGATATCGAGCTCGCGCCGGACGATCCGGTCGAGCGTGCGGGTATTGCCGGCAATATCAATGCGCTCGATATAGACGCGTGGCCCCTCATCGATGACGAACTCAACCACGACGGTCTTGGTGTCGCGATCGCGCTCGGTCACGGGGCGGACATTGACGAAGGCATAGCCCGACGCGCCGGCGGCGAAGGTCAGGGCATCAATGCTCTGCTCGATCAGCTCGCCACGGAACACATCCCCTTCCCTGACGGGCAGGAGTGCGGCGAGATATTCCTCGTTCAGGTCTTCGATTTCGGTGCTGACGGTGACGGCGCCGAAATTGTACAGCTCGCCCTCATCAATCGTGATGGTGATGTAGAAGGATTCCTGGTCCGGCGTCAGTTCGGCGACGGCAGAGAGAACCCGGAAGTTCGCATAGCCGCGATTCTGGTAGAACTGGCGCAGCAATTCGCGATCATATTCAAGCCGGTCGGGATCGTAATTATCGTTCGAGCCGTAGAAACGCCACCAACGCGATTCGCGCGTCACCAGTTCACGGCGCAGACGGTTGTCGGAGAAAGTCTCATTGCCGATGAAATTTATCCGCCGCACGCCGGTGACCGGGCCTTCGGAGATTTCAAACACCAGATCGACACGATTCTGGGGCTGTTCGACAATCTTCGGCGTCACGGTCGCGGCGAAGCGGCCGGAACGGCGATAGACCTCGATGATACGCTGAACATCGGACTGGACGCGGGCGCGGGTGAAGATGGCGCGCGGCTGCGCCTGGATTTCATCGGTAATCTTGTCGTCATCAATCGCCTGGTTACCCTCGAGCACAACACGGTTGATGATCGGGTTTTCCATCACGCGGACGAGGACGATTTCGCCGCGATTCTCGATCTGGGCGTCGGAAAACAGGCCGGTCGCGAGCAGCGTATGGATCGACAGATTGGTCAGGCGCTCATCAGCAACCTGTCCCGGCTGGATCAACAGATAGGACAACACCGTGTCGACTTCGACGCGCTGATTGCCCTCGACCAGGATCTGACGGATGACCGGCAGCGCGGCTGGCGCCTCCACCGCGGCTTCCGCCGTCGCGGGATCGGTTTGTTGCGCCGATACGACCGCCGGCAGGCCAAGGGTCATCAGGGTCGCAAAGAGCACGCGCAGAACACTTACCATTGAAAATCGCCGCTTGCTGGGCCCGGTCAGAAAATCTGGCCGAGAAGATAATTCAGGTCATTCCAGGTCGCTACAAGCATCATCCCGAGGACAAGTGCAAGACCCACACGAAAACCGATCGCCTGCGCCTTCATACTCAAAGGACGCCGGGCCACCGCCTCATAGGCGTAATACACCAGATGCCCGCCGTCGAGGATCGGTATCGGCAAAAGATTCACTAAACCCAGTCCGATCGAGAGAAAACCGGCCAGATTCACAAGGTTTATCAGCAGGAGAAAGACGCTCTGCGCCGCGTCCTGACCGAGCTCGACACTGGTCATCGCTGTCTGACCGGCCGTGGTCGCAATGCCCAGCGGGCCATTGAGCATGGTCGGCGGGGCGCGCCCGGTCACGACATAGCTGACATAACGCCCGGTCATGGAAACCACGGTCCAGGTCTGGCTCATGCCATAGCCGACCGCCGTGACCGGGTTGAAGCTGCGTCGGAGCGGCACGCCGTTCGACTGGATGCCCAGGCGCGCGATCTGGCGCTCACCACCATAGGAATCGGGAACAATCGTCAACGCCGCGGCGGCCTGCAAAACCAGGGATTCGCCATCGCGCTCGACCTGGAATGTCAGCCGCTCGCCGGGCCGCCAGCTGACTTCGCTCGTAATGTCGCGAAACCGGTCGACCCGCTGGGCATTGATCGCCGTGATCCGGTCGCCAATCTGGAAGCCGGCCTCTTCAGCACTCGAATTTTCGGTAAACCCGCCGACGACCGGCTCAAGATAATTGACGCCGAGCGACAGGGCGAGACTGGCGAAAATCGTGACGGCCAGCACGAAATTGGCAAGCGGTCCGGCCGCCGTTATGAAAGCCCTTTGCCAAATCGGTTTGAAATGATAGCACTTTTCCGCATCCGGCCCCATATGCGCGCGGATTTCCGCAAGCTTGGCCTCGTCCGGTTCACTGGCCGCGCCGGCATCGCCGAGAAACTTGACATAACCGCCCAGGGGAAAGGCCGCGACGCGCCAGACCGTGCCCTGCTTGTCCCGCCAGGAGAGCAGGGTCGGTCCAAACCCCATCGAAAATGCTTCGGCATGAACGCCGCAGACCCGGCCGGCCCAATAATGCCCGAGCTCATGAATCACCACGACGATGGAAATGAGGAAAACGAAGGAGAATATAGTCAGAAATCCGCTGCCGATCAGGCTCATATCAGGGTGTCCGCGCTCTTAGTGTTGCACGCTTGTCTATCAAGTCGCGTGCCAGTTGGCGCGCACGCGCATCGATGGCGTACACATCATCGAATGAGCTGACCGCTTGGGGCATGTCCGTATCAGCCTGGCTACGATCAAGAACCTCCGCAACGCTGGCCGCGATGTCAAGGAAGCCGATCTGCCGGCTCAGGAAGGCGGCGACAGCGATCTCATTGGCGGCATTGAATACCGCAGGCGCAGGACCACCGGCAGCGATCACCTCGCGGGCCATCCGCAAGGCCGGGAAACGCACATCATCGGGCGATTCAAAATCAAGCCGCGCAAGCTCGCCCAGCCGCAGGCGTTCGACCGGCGCACGCATGCGCTGCGGCCAGGCCAGGGCGCTGGCGATCGGCGTGCGCATGTCCGGCGAACTCAATTGCGCCAGCACACTGCCATCCGCATATTCCACCATGCCATGGACGATGGATTGCGGATGTACCACGACCTCAACCCGGTCGGGCGGCAGATCGAACAGCCAGCAGGCCTCGATGATCTCGAGCCCCTTATTCATCATCGTCGCGCTGTCGATCGTGATCTTGGCGCCCATCTCCCAGGTCGGGTGCGCCAGCGCGTCCTCGCGCCGCGCACCACGCATCCGCTCTAGCGACCAGGTACGAAAGGGCCCGCCCGATGCGGTCAGTGTGATGGCGCGGATTGCTGCACGCCGTTCGAAATCGAACACCTGGAAAACGGCATTATGCTCGGAATCCACCGGGAGAAGGCGCGTGCCGCAAGCGGCGGCCTCGCGCATGAAAAGCGCGCCGGCACAGACCAGGCATTCCTTGTTCGCGAAGGCGAGCGCCCGCCCCTGCCGTAGCGCTTCCAGGGTCGGTTTCAACCCAGCCGCACCAACAATCGCGGCCATGATCCAGTCTGCCTCACGGCTGGCGGCCTCGACAATCGCTTCGGCGCCGATCCCGATCTCGATCTCCGGATGGGCGCTCAGGGCCGCGCGCAAATCGCCCGCGGCGGCCGGATCGCCAATGGCAACAAAACGGGCCCTGTGCTGGATTGCCAGCTTGGCAAGCCCGGCCGCATTGCGGTTTGCACTCAGCGCCACGACTTCGAAACGGCCCGGCTCGGCGCGCTCGATCAGGTCCAGCGTTGCCAGCCCCACAGAGCCAGTCGCCCCGAGAACGGAAATGCGCCGTGCCGCCATCATGACACCGTCCAGCCCAGCGAGAGGAAGCGTTCCGTAATCACGGCCGCGATGACCGCAAGCATCAGCGCATCAACCCGATCGAGCACCCCGCCATGGCCCGGTATCAATGTGCCGGAATCCTTGACATGGAAACTGCGCTTGAAGATCGACATCGACAGGTCGCCGGCCACCGAAGCGGTCGCCACGATAATAGCAAAGATCGCAGTCGCGACGGGGTCGAGTCCGAAGAGTATCCCGGTGGCCAGTCCGGCGGCGAGCCCTGCCGCGAGACCGGCGAAAAAGCCTGACCAGGTCTTGTTCGGGCTGGCCTGGGGCAGAAGCTTGGGACCACCAATCCAGGTGCCGACCAGATAGGCGAAACTGTCGGCAGCCCAGACAATCGCAAATAACAGCACGACTGATTGCAAGCCATGCGCCGGCTCGGACCGCATCGCGGCGAGCAAGGCGGCGGCCAGAGAAACATAGAGCACCCCGATCACCTCGATCGACCAGCCGCGTCGCCAGCGCTCAATGCCGCTGGCCAGGGTACCGACAGCGCCCCAGAACACCGCATCGCCGATCCCGGTCTGACCGGCCAGCAGCACGGTGCCCGAGGCCGTCGCACAGGCGATGGCATAGGCGACGGGCGGCGCCTCTGAATCCGACATATGGATCCATTCCCAGGCCATCGCTGCGGCGAAGGCGGCGACCCAGGCGGTGAAAGGCAAACCGCCATAGCTCAAGAGGCCTAGAGCGAGCGGGCCAAGCACCAGAGCGGAGAGCAGTCGCCTGCGAAAGGCAGGATCACGCCGCGCCGGCATCCAGCCCCCCATAGCGCCGTTCGCGCTGCTGGAAACTCTCGATCGCCGCGGACAGGTGTCCGGGCTCGAAATCAGGCCATAGCACATCAAGGAACAGCAGTTCGGCATAGGCCGCCTGCCAAAGGAGGAAGTTGGAGATGCGCTGCTCGCCACTCGTCCGGATCACCAGATCAACATCAGGCAAATCGGCGGTATCGAGCCTGGCGCTGAAGGCGTCGCTATCGATCCCTTCGGGGTCGATCTCGCCGGCCTGCGCCGCGCGTGCCAGCGCCTGGCTGGCGCGAACGATTTCATCGCGTCCGCCATAATTGAAGGCAATGGTGAGATGAAAATCGCGATTATCCCGCGTGCCGTTTTCGGCACGCTCGATAATGGCTCTCAACTCGCTGCTCAGATTGTCGCGTCGGCCGATAATGCGGACCCGCACACCGCGCCCGCGCAAGGTTTCCAGATCTGCCTCGACATAGCGGCGCATCAGTTCGAACAGAGCCCCGACCTCATCGGCGGGACGGTTCCAGTTTTCCGTGGAGAAGCTGAACAGGGTAAGATGGCGCACGCCCATTTCGCCGGCGGCCTCAACCACACGCCGCACGGCTTCCACGCCGCGCGCATGGCCATATGCCCGCGGGCGGCCCCGTGCCTTTGCCCAACGGCCATTGCCATCCATGATGATGGCGACATGCCTGGGCACCGGACTGAGAGCAGAGACGTCCTCGCTCATGGTCTCGCTCCGCAGTGCAGGCCGATCAAACCTGCATGATCTCTTCTTGCTTGGCCTTCAGGGTCTCATCGATGCGCTTGATCGCCTCATCCGTCAACTTCTGGACGTCCTCGGCAAAGGACTTCTGCTCGTCCTCGGAAAGGACGCCATCCTTTTCAAGCTTCTTGAGCCCGTCCATGCCGTCACGGCGGACATTGCGAACCGCAACACGCGCATTTTCGGCATAGCCGCCCGCCAGCTTGGCGATCTCGGCCCGTCTCTCCTCATTGAGGGGCGGAATCGGGATGCGCAGCATCTGACCTTCCATGATCGGGTTGAGCCCGAGCGCCGAATTGCGGATCGCCTTGTCGACGGCCGGTGCCAGGGCCCGGTCCCAGACCGAGACGGTGATCATCCGCGATTCCGGCACGGAGACAGTGGCCAGCTGGGTCAGCGGGGTTGGCGACCCATAGGCCTCGACCCGGATCGGCTCGAGCAGGCCGGCGCTGGCGCGCCCGGTCCGCAAGCCGGCAAATTCCTTGCGCAGGGATTCAACCGCACCGCTCATGCGGCGTTTCAGGTCGTCCTCGTCATAATCGGTCGCGTCGCTCATGGCTCTGCCTTCTTTGAAGTTATTCGCTGGTCGCGGTTTCGGACCGGACCTTGCCGATCACGGTGCAAACGCCCTGCCCGTGCAGGACATTCACCAGGCCGCCGGGCTGATGGATGTCAAACACCACGATCGGGATCGCATTCTCGCGCATCAGCGAGACCGCCGAGGCGTCCATTACCCTCAGATCGCGCGCGAGGACATCGAGATAATCGAGCTGATCATAGCGTTCAGCGTCGGGGTGGGTCTTGGGGTCAGCGCTGTAGACGCCATCGACCTGGGTGCCCTTGAACAGGGCGTCACAGCCCATTTCAGCCGCGCGCAAGGCGGCGGCGGTATCGGTCGTAAAATAGGGATTGCCGGTGCCGGCGGCGAAAATCACCACCCGGCCCTTCTCCATATGCCGCATGGCGCGGCGGCGGATATAGGGCTCGCATACAGTCGTCATCGGAATCGCGGACTGAACCCGGGTTTGCACACCGATGCGCTCGAGTGAACTCTGCATCGCCAGCGCATTCATCACCGTCGCGAGCATGCCCATATAGTCGGCGGCAGTGCGGTCCATCCCCTTGGCAGCACCGGACAGGCCGCGGAAGATATTGCCACCGCCGATAACCAGACAGACCTGGACCCCGGCAGCCACCGCATCGGCAACCTGACCCGAGATATGACTGGCGGTTTCGAGATCAATTCCGTTGGTGCGGGAGCCCATCAGGGCCTCTCCGGACACTTTCAGGAGCACGCGGCGAAAACGCGGCGGGGTGGCGGGGCGCTGAGGCGAGGATGAAGATGAATCGGTCACGAGCGCAGCATATACAAAGCGCCGGCGCTTGAAAGCGCCGGCGCTTCGTTATTCTCAGGCTTTACCAGTCGCGGCAGCGACTTCTGCAGCAAAGTCTTCTTCCGGTCCCTTGTCGACGCCCTCACCGAGAGCCATGCGGACAAAGCCGGTGATTTCGATCGGACTGCCGATTTCGGCAGCCGCATCCGCAACCACTTTCTCGATCGTGCGATCGGGATCCATCACGAAGACCTGCTTCATCAGCACGACTTCTTCGAGGAATTTGCGGATCCGGCCTTCGACCATTTTCTCGACAATGCTTTCAGGCTTGCCGGACTGACGCGCCTGGGCCGCGAAGACTTCGCGTTCCTTGTCGACAATCGCGGCATCAACGCCATCGACATCAACCGAAAGCGCCACGGCCGGCGCACCGGCCGCAATATGCATGGCGATCTTGCGGCCGAGTTCGTTGAGCTTTGCAGCATCGCCGGTCGATTTCAGACCCACGATCACGCCGAGCGCACCGGCACCGTCAACAACAGCGTTGTGGACATAGCTGGCAACAACGCCCGGATTGGCCGTGACCACCGCGGCGCGGCGCAGCGACATGTTTTCGCCAATCGTCGCGATCAGATTGGTCAGATGGTCTTCAACCGAACTGCCCGATGCCATCTTGGCAGCCTTGATCGCGGCGACATCGTCACCGGCGGTCAGGGCGAGCTTGGCAATTTCGCCAGCGGTATTCTGGAAGGCGACGTTGCGCGCGACGAAATCCGTCTCGGAATTGAGTTCGATAACCGAACCCGAAGCGCCGTCTGACGCGACAGCAACAAGACCTTCCGCAGCAATACGGTCAGCTTTCTTGGCGGCCTTGGACAGACCATTCTTGCGCAGCCAATCGATGGAGGCATCGAGATCGCCACCATTCTCGGTCAGCGCCTTCTTGCAATCCATCATGCCTACGCCGGTCTTCTCGCGCAGTTCCTTCACGAGAGCAGCAGTAATCGCAGCCATCGGTATCTCCTGAGTCTTGTGGTGTGATCGAGGCTTTAGGCTTCGGTCTTGTCAGATGCGGACGAGGTGTCAGTGGCGGCCTCCGGGGCAACCGCTGGCGCAGCTTCCGGGGCAGCCGCTTCGGTGACGGTCTCTTCAGCGAGAACCTCAACCGGAGCTTCGGCTTCGCCGATATCAACACCCATCGCCATCTGACTGTCGGTCATGCCGTCGAGGACAGCATCGGCAATCAGATCGCAATACAGCGAAATCGCGCGGCTCGCATCGTCATTGCCCGGGATAGGCATGTCGATCAGGTCGGGGTCGCAATTGCTGTCGAGGATGGCGATCACGGGAATACCAAGCTTCTTGGCTTCCAGGATGGCAATGCCTTCCTTGTTGGTATCAATCACGAACATCAGGTCCGGCACGCCGCCCATGTCCTTGATACCGCCGAGCGCGCGCTCGAGCTTGTCGCGCTCGCGCGTCAGCATCAGCTGTTCTTTCTTGGTCAGACCGCCGAGGCCGCCTTCGCTGTCGAACATGTTTTCCAGCTCACGCAGGCGAGCGATGGAGAAAGAGATCGTGCGCCAATTGGTCAGCGTACCGCCAAGCCAGCGGTGATTGACGTAATACTGGGCGCAACGCTTGGCCGCCAGGGCCAGCGGCTCGGACGCCTGACGCTTGGTGCCGACGAACAGCACGCGGCCGCCCTTGGCTGCCGTATCGCGCACTTTCACCAGGGCCTGGTGCAGCAGCGGAACGGTTTGCGACAGATCGAGAATGTGGATGTTGGAGCGTTCGCCAAAGATGAAATCTTTCATCTTCGGGTTCCAGCGGTGGGTCTGGTGACCAAAGTGACAGCCAGCTTCGAGAAGCTGACGCATGGAGAAATCAGGGAGTGCCATCGTTAAATCCTTTTTCCGGTTGGCCTCCACGGAGCGGAGCCGTTCGACGTCGAACGGCACCGGAGCGAAAGATTTTGACGTCTTCCGAGCCCCGTGTGCGGGATGGCGCGGCTTATACGTTTGAAGCGGGCCAATAGCAAGCGGTGCAACAGCGCCCCGGCGCAGTCGCGCCCACCGGTCAGACGGTTTCGACCGAGGCGACGCCGGGAACCGCTTTCAAAGCCGCCTGCACGGCCGCATCGGCGCAGTGGCGGCCGGCCAGTTTCAGCTCCACCTCGCCGCCATCGCGCAGCGGAACCAGCAGCTGGACCACCGCCCGGCGCTTGGCATCGGGACGGTTGTCGGCGCGCTCCATCCGGGCCTGGATACCGGCCAGGGCCTGGGCGTCATCAAGGCGGATCCTCAGACCGTCGGCGGAGAATTGCATGTCGAGCGCATCAATCCGGTCGGAGAAGAAACCGATCTGGTCCTCGCGGGCATCGACGCGGCAATTGACCAGGATGGCCGTGCCCGCATCGAGCAGATCACGCGAGGCCTGCAAGAGATCAGCCGCGACAAAGACCTCGAACTCGCCGGTCGGGTCTGACAGGGTGACCCAGGCGAAACGTTCGCCATTCTTGTTGGAGACACGTTCCTGGCGCCGGCGCACCACACCGGCGAGCCGCAGCGCCGTCGCGCCATCGGCGACGCGGGCCGGGGCGTCGGCGAAGAAGACCACGCCGCGCTGGGTCAATTGTTCACTCAGATCATCGAGTGGATGGCCGGACAGGTAAAACCCGATCGCCGCCAGTTCGCCGTCGAGCCGCTGGGTCGCGATCCAGGGTTCGCGCTCGGGAATGACCGGGCGCTCAAGGGCGATATCGGCATCGCCGCCGCCAAACAGGCTGGCCTGGGCGCTCTCGCGCTGCTCGGCCGCGTGCTGCGCCATCGAGATCAGGGTTTCAGCGGCCCCGAAGACGCGCGCCCGGTCGGAATCAAGACTGTCGAAGGCGCCGGCCCGCGCCAGGTTCTCGAACGTGCGCTTGTTGACATCGCGCGGATCAATGCGTTCGGCGAAGTCATAGAGGTCCTTGAATGGGCCGTTCGCCACCCTCTCCTCAACGATATGCTCCATCGCCGCGAAGCCGACATTGCGGATCGCGCCAAGGGCAAAGCGGATCGTGCCCTCCTCGACGGTGAAGTCGGCGTGCGAGGCATTCACATCCGGCGGCCGCACCTCGATCTTCATGCGGCGGATTTCCTGGAAGAAGGCCGAGAGCTTGTCGGTATTGGCGCGGTCGAGCGACATCAGGCCGGCCATGAATTCGACCGGGTAATTGGCCTTCAGAAAGGCGGTGCGGTAGGCGATCAGCGCATAGGCGGCGGCGTGCGATTTGTTGAAGCCATAGCCGGCAAATTCAGCCACCAGCTCGAAGATATAGCCCGCCTTGGCCCGGTTGACGCCGCGCGCTTCGGCGCCTTCGAGGAAACGGGCCTTCTGCTTGTCCATCTCCTCCTTTTTCTTCTTGCCCATGGCGCGGCGCAGCAGATCCGCCTCGCCGAGCGAATAGCCCGACAGGATCTGGGCGATCTGCATCACCTGTTCCTGATAGATGATGACGCCATAGGTCTCCTTGAGCACGCCCTCGAGATCGGGGTGGAGACAATCAACTTCGGCGCGGCCGAATTTGCGATCGACATAGACGTCGATATTCTTCATCGGGCCGGGACGATAGAGCGAGATCAGAGCGATCAGATCCTCGATCAGATCGGGCTTCATCTTCTTCAGCGTGTCGCGCATGCCGGTGGATTCCAGCTGGAACACGCCGATCGCGTGGCCCGAGGCCAGAAGTTCGAATGTCGGGCCGTCATCAAACTCGATCCGTTCGAGATCGGGCACATCCCTGCCGGCGGTCTCGACATATTGCAGCGCGCGGGCGATCACCGTCAGGGTTTTCAGGCCGAGGAAGTCGAACTTCACCAGACCGGCCGGCTCGACCCATTTCATGTTGAACTGGGTGGCGGGAATATCCGAGCGCGGGTCGCGATAAAGCGGCACCAGCTCATTGAGCGGCCGGTCACCGATCACGACACCGGCGGCGTGGGTCGAGGCGTTGCGGAAGAATCCCTCCAGTTTCAGAGCCACTTCCAGCAGCGCCGCCACGGACGGGTCATTGCGCTGCATTTCCTTCAGCCGTGGCTCGAGATCGAGCGCCTGGCCCAGCGTGACCGGATTGGCCGGATTGGCCGGCACCATCTTGGCCAGCCGGTCGACCATACCGAGCGGCATTTGCAGCACCCGCCCGACATCGCGCACCACGGCGCGCGCCTGCAGCGTACCGAATGTGATGATCTGGGCGACGCGGTCGGCGCCATAGCGCTCCTGCACATAGCGGATCACCTCGCCGCGGCGTTCCTGGCAGAAATCGATATCGAAATCGGGCATCGATACCCGTTCCGGATTGAGGAAGCGCTCGAACAGGAGGCCGAAGCGCAAAGGGTCCAGATCTGTAATCGTCAATGAATAGGCGACCAGCGAACCGGCACCCGACCCCCGGCCCGGTCCGACGGGAATATCGGCGTGCTTCGCCCATTGGATGAAGTCTGAAACGATCAGGAAATAACCCGGAAAGCCCATTTCCTTGATGACATTGAGTTCGAAATCGAGCCGCGCGCGGTAATCCTCTTCCGGCGCCGCCGCAGCACCGGCAGCGAGCCGCGCGGTCAGCCCCTCATGCGCCCGGGCGGTGAGTTCCTCGCCCTCATCGCGGCCGGCCTCGGTCGGGAAGCTGGGCAGGATGGGGGCATGGGTGCGAACGCGAAAGGCACAGCGGCGCGCGATCTCGATCGTATTGGCCAGCGCCTCTGGCAGATCCGCGAAGCGCGCATTCATCTCGTCGGGACTGGTGAGGTAGTGGAGCGGCGTCACCCGGCGCCGGTCAGTAACAGAGACATAGGAGCTTTGCGAGATGCACAGCAGGGCATCATGCGCCTTGTGCATCGAGGCGTCGGGGAAATAGGCCTCATTGGTGGCGACCAGCGGCAGGCCGCGTGCATAGGCCTGCTCGACCAGCCAGTTCTCGGCCTCCAGCTCATCGGCAAGGCCATGACGCTGGAGTTCGAGATAGAGCCGGTCGCCATAGGCCGTCTGCAACTGGCCAAGCAAGGCGGCCGCATCGGGCTTGCGGCCCGAAACGATCAAACGGTTGAGCGCGCTGTCCGGCCCGCCGGTCAGCGCGATCAGCCCTTCGGCACGGGACAACACCTGCTCCAGGGGCACATGCGGTTCCTCGCTGCCGTCGACATCAAGGAAAGCGGCGCTGGAAAGCGCCATCAGATTTTGATAGCCGGCCTCGTTCTGGACCAGGAGCGCGATCGTGCCATCGGGTGCGGCGCGTTCACCGGGATGGGGAGTACCCAGACGGATCGAGAGCGTGCAGCCAATGATTGGCTGGATGCCGGCTCCGGCTACATATTCGGAAAATTCCAGCGCGCCGTAGAGATTATTGGTGTCAGTGAGCGCGACGGCCGGCATGTCCTGGGCCAGGCAAGCCTCGACCAGTTTGGGAATCCGGATTGCGCCTTCCAGCAGGGAATAGGGCGAGCGGACGCGCAAATGCACAAAGGGCTGTTTCGCGCTCATGGCCGCCTCTCCCGTCAAACCGTCCCAGATACCGGCCCGCTGCCTGCGGCCCGAATCCGGAAGTCTAACGCGATCAGACCGCGCCGAGAACCGATCCCCACATGGTGATCATCCAGGCGAAGCCGAGAATGGCGGTTGCTGCTGAGATATCCTGAACCATACGACGCATATTGAACCCCTCCGGTTTGCGTGTTCCTGTTTTGTTCTTTTCATGGAAAACGCACAGCGTCAAGCGCAAGCCGTAAAATTCGTCCCGGTTCAGATTGGATCAGGGGCCGGTATAGGCGGTCAGCTGGCCGTCAGCGAAGGTGACGACCCTATCCATCCGCTCGGTAATCTCGTGATTATGGGTCGCGACCAAGGCCGCAGCGCCCTGTTCTCTCACCGTGTCACGGAAGGCTTCGAACACGGTCGAGGACGTCGCCGGGTCGAGATTGCCGGTCGGTTCATCGGCGAGCAGGACGCGCGGCGAATTGGCCAGCGCCCGCGCAATGGCGACGCGCTGCTGCTCGCCGCCGGAAAGCTGCGCCGGTTGATGGCTGGCGCGCTCGGACAGGCCGAGCATGGCCAGCAGCTGGTCAGCGCGCTCGACGGCCCGGCGCTGGGACACACCGGCAATCAGTTGCGGCAGGACGATGTTTTCGCGGGCATCGAATTCAGGGAGCAAATGGTGAAACTGATACACGAAACCGACATCGCGGCGGCGCACTGCGGTGCGCAGGCGGTCGGGCATGTCGCGGGTCGGAATGCCGCCGATCAGGACTTCACCGCTATCGGGACGCTCGAGCAGACCTGCCGCGTGCAACAGCGAGGACTTGCCTGACCCCGATGGCCCGACCAGACCGACGATCTCGCCGGGCATCAGCACCAGATTGACCCCGCGCAAGACGTGCAGCTCATCGGCCTCGGTGACATAGGTGCGCTCGATATCGCGCAATTCCAGAACCGGTTCACTCATAGCGCAGCGCCTCGACAGGATCGAGCCGGGCCGCGCGCCAGGC
>NZ_CAXBKN010000043.1:0-24204 GCF_963976135.1 uncultured Maricaulis sp. | reverse complement strand
CAAAACGAAAACGGGCGGCTCCCGTAAGGAACCGCCCGTAATCTGTGTAGCCGATAATCGGGTGACCGATTAGCGCTTCGAGAACTGGAAGCTACGACGGGCTTTCGCGCGGCCGTATTTCTTGCGCTCGACGACGCGGCTGTCGCGGGTCATGAAGCCACCGGCTTTCAGGACGCCACGCAGGCCAGGCTCGAAACAGGTCAGAGCCTTGGAGATGCCGTGACGCACAGCACCGGCCTGGCCGGACAAGCCGCCGCCCTTGACGGTGGCAATCACGTCAAACTCGTCGACGCGCGAGGCGGCTTCGAGCGGCTGCTGCAGCAACATGCGCAGAACCGGACGGGCAAAATAGGTTTCCTGGTCGCGGCCATTGACCGTGATCTTGCCGGAACCGCGCTTGATCCACACACGGGCAATCGCGTTTTTGCGCTTGCCAGTGGCGTAGGCACGGCCGAGGGCGTCGATCTGGGGTTCGACAGGAGCGGTTTCAGCTTCAACCTGGACGGCATCGGCTGCTTTCATGACGACCTTCAGGTCGTCGAGCGAGCGGGCTTCTTCAGACATATCAGCCTCTCGAATTCTTGGAGTTCATGGATTTGAAATCGATCAGCTCGGGCTGTTGGGCCTCGTGCTTGTGATCGGTCCCGGCATAAACGCGCAGCTTGGAATACTGCTGGCGCGCGAGCGGGCTATCCTTGGGCAGCATGCGCTTGATCGCATTTTGCAGAACGCGCTCGGGGAAACGGCCGTCGAGCAGTTTTGCCGGGCTCGTTTCCTTGATCCCGCCCGGGTGACCGGTATGGCGGTAATAGCGCTTGTCTTCACGCTTCTTGCCGGTGAAGACGCACTTCTCGGCATTGACGATGATGACGTGGTCACCGGTATCGGTGTGCGGGGTGAAATCCGGGCGATGCTTGCCACGAAGACGGGTCGCAACGAAGGCGGCGAGACGGCCAACAACGACCCCCTCCGCATCAATCACGATCCACTTGTGGACGACATCCGCGGGCTTTGCGGAAAAGGTTTTCATAATAATCCTGCCTCATGCCTGCTGGCGTGGGTTTGGTTTCGAGCGCGCGGTGTAGGGCGGGTTTTGCATCCGGTCAAGCCGGGCGCGAATTTCCGCTGCGTTTTTATACAGCTAGGAATACGGTTACATAATACCGCATAACACTGCGATCGTCATCTTCCCGTCGTGATGCGCTTGTATTAGCAGGGCATTCCCGACCGCACGGAGCCTTGTCATGTCCCTCACCCGCCGTCTTTTCCTGCGTAATTCGATTGCCACTACGGCTGCGTTCACCGGTCTGGCCGCGCTTGCCGGCTGCCAATCGGGCGAGGTTGGCGGCTATATCAATCAAGTCACCGGCTATGGCCCGCTGCGCGCGGACCCGGCCAATCTGTTCGATTTGCCTCGCGGGTTTTCCTATCAGGTGCTCTCGACGGTCGGCGACGAGATGAGTGACGGTTTGCTGGCGCCCGGCGATTATGACGGTATGGGATGTTTCGCCCGCGATGACGGACGCATCGTGCTGGTGCGAAATCACGAGCTCAACCCGGCCCAGGTCGAGGTTTCGCCCTTCGGCCCGGCCAATGAGCGCCTCGGCTTGATTGATCGCAGCCTGGTCCATGACTGGACCGCTGACGGCCTGCCCAATCTGGGCGGCACCAGCCATCTCGTGCTCAACCCCCGGACCCTGGAAGTTGAGGCTGAATATCTCTCTTTGATCGGCACCTATAACAATTGTGCCGGCGGGGTCACGCCCTGGGGCAGCTGGATCACCTGCGAGGAAACAACAGTCGGCGTCGGCGACGCCGCCCAGGTTGAACACGGATACTGTTTTGAAATTCCGGCTTCGGCGACCGGGCTGGTCGCCCCTGTTCCGCTCAAGGCCATGGGCCGTTTTCGCCATGAGGCCGTCGCTGTCGATCCTGAAACCGGCATCGTCTACGAGACCGAGGATGAATATGCCGGGTGCTGCTTCTACCGGTTTTTGCCGCATGTTCACGGCCAGCTGAGCGAAGGTGGCCGGTTGCAGGCCCTGGCCGTGCGCGGCCGGCCGGGCCTCGATATTCGCAATTGGGCCGAGGCCGGCCCGAATGTTGCCGTCGGTGACTGGATTGAGGTCGAATGGATCGATCTCGATGATGTCGAATCACCCAATGCAGACCTGTGGATCCGTGCCGTCGCTGCCGGCGCCGCCCATTTCAGCCGCTGTGAGGGCCTGTATTGGGGCGATGGCGAATGCTATTTCACCTCGACCGATGGTGGCCCGGCCCATATCGGCCAGATCTGGCGCTACCAGCCGAGCCCGCTTGAAGGCCAGCCCGGCGAAAGCGCCCACCCGGCCCGCCTGCAGCTCTTCGTCGAGTGCGACGACCCGGAAATCATGGAAAAGGCCGACAATATCTGTGTTGCGCCATGGGGCGACCTGATCGTGCTTGAAGACGGCAGCGACGATCAATACATCCGCGGCGTGACGCCTGCCGGTCAGGTGTATACGATTGGCCGCAACGCCGCCTCCGGCCCGGATGGCGAAAAGAGTGAGATTACCGGTCCATGTTTCAGTCCCGATGGTTCAACCCTGTTCTTCAATGTGCAACGCTATCCCGGTCGCACCTTCGCGGTGCGCGGCCCCTGGGGCGATCGCTCCTTGTAGCCGCAGCCTTCAGCGCACTGGCCGCTTGCGGTCCCACGCCTGAGCAGGCGATCGAGGAAGCGGCAGCGGTCGAGGCCGCCAATCGCGAAGTCCTCGTGACGGCGGCTTTCGTCAGCGTCCAGGGCGGCGCAGCAGCCCTCGCCTTCCTGCCCAATCGCGATGCCGCCTCGCTCGGTCTGATCGTCTCGGCCCCTCGCGAAGGCGGGCTCGACCTGTTTGACGCCGATGGCGAACTGCGTACCCGCCATGCCGGCGCGCGGCTCTCCGGTCTGGCGACGGCGCCGGGCTTCCAGTTGCGGGGCGAAAACCTGCCGCTGATTTTTGGCGCCTCGCCCGACAGCAACTCCGTGCTGGGCTTTGCCGTCGTCACCGACGGGATCCGCGTCCTCGACCTGCCGCTGGCGCAAACCACGCCGGCCGATGGGGTCGCCGGGCTCTGCCTCTATCGGGAAGGCGTTGGCTATGTCGACCTGGTCATCCTGGGGAATGGCGCCAGCGCCCAGATCTGGCGCGTCCGCGATGCCGGCGATGATGTCCTGCATGTCGAGCAGCGGCAGAACTTTGCCCTGACCGCACCGGCCCGCCATTGCGCCACACTGGATGGCGATATCTATCTGGCCAGCCCGGCCGGCGGCATTACCCGCCTTGGCCCGGACGGCGTCATCGAAGCCGAGAACAACCAATCCGTGGTCAGTCTGGCCGTCGGCGATTTCAATGGTTCGCGCCTGGTGCTGGCCACGGACGGTTCCACCGGCCAGGTCCACACCTTTTACGGTCTCGATCTGATGCCGGCTACGGAGCTGACCGTGGTTGACGGGTTGAGCACGCCGGGGATCGAGCAGCCTTCAGGCATCGCCGTAACACCGGAATCCTACGGTTTCACCGCTTATATTTCCGGGATGATTGCGGTGTTCGATCAAGAGGACCAGCGGATCAAGGTTATCTCCCACGATGCCGCCAGCCGGGCGTTGATCAGCGCGGACTGATCGCACCACAGCCGGGTTCTGCCCGGCTGGATAACCCAGATGCACTGAGGGCCTGTCCAAAGCGGACGGGCCCTTTTTGCATCGCCGGAGCTACATGGCGCGGCGCGCGGTCCAGGTGGCGGCGAGTGTGGCTATGAAGAGCAAAATCGCACCGCCCTGATGGGCCAGGGAAAGCCCGAGCGGCACCACGGCCAACAACGCGGCAATCCCGAGTGCGATCTGCCCGATCACGAGGGCCGGCAGCACGATCATGAAAGGTTTGAGCGCCACGCGCGGCTCGCGCCAGATCGCGACTGCAAATGCAAACACCGCCAGTGCGACCAGATAGCCGGTCCAGCGATGGTTCATCTGCACCGCCGCATGGCTCTCGAAGATAGCCTGCAGGAATGACAACCCCGCAAGATAGTCCTCCGGCACCAATTGGCCGTTCATCAATGGCCACGTATTGTAAATCCGCCCGGCATCGAGACCGGCTACGAAGGCGCCCAGCATGATCTGGGTAAAGACCAGTACCAGCACGCCCGCTGCCGCGCCCACCAGCCGTCCCTGGCGCACAGGCGGAGGACCGGTGCGCGCGGTCAAACCGAACCAGACGCTGGCACCAAGGATGAGAAATGCCATCCCCAGATGGACCGCCAGCCGGTATTGGCTGACATCAAGCCGGTCGACCAGACCACTGGCGACCATCCACCAGCCAATCCCGCCCTGAAGTGCGCCGAGGCCCAGCAGGGCGAGCAGGCGGGGTTTGAGGTGGGCGCTGATCGAACCGCGCAGCCAGAAAACCAGAAGCGGGAGGCCGTAGACCAGACCGATCATTCGGCCAAGCTGACGGTGGGCCCATTCCCACCAGAAGATGGTTTCATAATCGCCCAGGGTCATGGCAGAATTCTGTTCCTGGAATTCCGTCGTCTGCTGATAGAGGCGGAAGGAGGCCTCCCAATCGGCTGCCGTCAATGGCGGAATCGCGCCCGAGATCGGCTTCCATTCCGTGATCGACAGGCCACTATCGGTCAGGCGGGTCGTGCCTCCGACCAGGATCATGGCACACACCATCAGGGCGACGATGAAAAGCCAGTTCGAGACCGCCTGGCTGGACGTGGAGCGATAGGACATGGAGCCTCCTGCGATGGAAGGCTTGGTAACGCATCACACGCCGGGGACAAGACGAAATGGCGGCGGTCTGATGTCGCAGGGCCGGCCAAACCGGCTGGCTGGCCCATCGGGACGGGGAAATCTTCAGACCGGGAAAACGTCAGGCAAGGAAATGGTCGGAACGGCGAGATTCGAACTCGCGACCCCTCGCCCCCCAGGCGAGTGCGCTACCGGACTGCGCTACGCTCCGACTTTCCTTGATCAGGCGGGCCAAAGCCAGCCTTAGCGGGGAAGCCGGTTATAGGCAAAGGCCCCGGTGTCGGCAACTGCGCGTTCAGCACAAACTCAGATCGGCGCGCAAGGCCGGGCCGGAGCGCTCCCGCGCCTGCCCGGCCCCGCGCATGCCGCTTATTTCACGCCGCTATTGCCGGTGATTTCGAAACGCTGGCCATTCGCGGCGCAGATATCGACCTGGTATTCCTCGAAGACATCGCCATCGGCGAAATCATAGCGCAAATCGTAGAGGCACTCGCCGTTCTCATTGCTCATGGTGACGACGAGATCATCGCCGGGCCAGACCTGAGCGGTGTCGAGCGTATTCTGTCCCCAGTCCGGCTGGCTGGACGGACCGACAAAGACGGCGGTGATGGCAACACCGGAGTCGTTATAAACCGTGATCTGGCTATAGACAGACTGGGCACTGGCAGAAGCAGACAGGGCCGCAGCGGACAGCAGTGCGGCGGCAAAAAGGCGGATCGTCATCGGGATTTCCCTTGGGTGAGAGCGACAGCGGTCGCTCGCCAGTCCCCGGACCGGCGCGCCATCATTATCCCTCTCCCAGGAGCGTGGAAATCGAATTCTCTTCGGGTGCTGCGGCCGGACGGGCGGGACTGCCCGGCGCTATCGCGGGTCGAGAACCGAGCGCAGTTTGGCACGGGCATCCTCGAGATCCTCCAGCACATCGGCAATGCCGCGATGCGGGCTACCCGGAACGCGCAGGGGATGAGCCGGCGATGCAGGCGTCTCGAGATCGGCCGCGTCGATCGCTGCCGGTTCGCGTGTCATGCCCCCCTCGGCGGGATCGAGCAGGGCAGCAACCCCCTGATCGGCTATGAATTTCCGGGCACCCTTGATGGTGAAGCCGTCTTCATAGAGGAGGCGTTTGATACCGCGCAGCAGGGCCAGGTCGCCAGGCCGGTAAAAGCGGCGCCCGCCCGCCCGTTTGAGCGGGCTGATTTGCGGAAATTTGCTTTCCCAGAAGCGCAGGACATGCGCAGGCACCTCCAGCTCGTCAGCGGCTTCGCTGATGGTCCGGAAGGCTTCCGGTGATTTGTCTGTGACCGACATGTTTGTCTCGCATCGGCCCTCGGCTCCAACCGCTGCTAGTCTTTCGACAGAGCCGAGTCGACACGCTCCTTGAGCACTTGGGATGGTTTGAAGACCAGAACCCGCCTGGCTTCGATCGGAACTTCAATCCCGGTCTTCGGATTGCGCCCGACCCGGCCGCGCTTGTCGCGCAGCAGGAAGGAACCGAAGGATGAGAGTTTTACCGAGTGTCCCGACGCCAGCGTGTCCGACATCAATGCGAGTACCGACTGCACCAGATCTGCCGATTCCTGCCGGGATAAACCGACCTCCCGATAGACTGCTTCAGCCAGATCTGCACGCGTTAGAGTTTTATCTGACATAGTAATCCCCAAATCAGAGTCCTGAGTTAAGCCCGCATTCGCCTGCGGGTCAACGCCAAGGTCTTGGTTCGGCGTGTGAAACTTGAAATAATTGAATTCAGACGCGTGCGAGCACGGCTCCCCACGTAAAACCGCCACCCAGCGCTTCCATCAAAACCAGGTCACCCGGCTTGATCCGGCCGTCCTGCACGGCACGGTCAAAGGCCAGGGGGACTGAAGCCGCAGATGTATTGCCGTGATCGGCGACGGTGGAAATCACTTTATGGGTCGGAATGGACAGTCGTCTCGCAACCCCTTCGAGAATACGCTGATTAGCCTGGTGCGGGACGAACCAGTCGATATCGGCGATCTTGATACCTGTACGGGTCGCGATCGTGCTCATCGACTCGGCGATATTGGTCACGGCGTGGCGGAAGACCTGATTGCCGAGCATGCGCAAATGCCCGACCGTGCCGGTCGAGGATGGTCCGCCATCAACGTGCAGCAAATCCTTGAAGCGGCCGTCCGAGCGCAGATAGGTCGCCAGAATACCCGGCTCGGAAGCGGCGTCATGGCCGGGCTCGTGCGCCTGCAGCACCATGGCCCCCGCCCCGTCCCCGAACAGGACGCAAGTCGAACGATCCGTCCAGTCGAGAATGCGCGACATGGTTTCCGCCCCGACCACCAGCACGTTCCGGGCCTGGCCACGGGCAATGAAGTTATCGGCGATGCTCAGCCCGTAGATAAAACCCGAACACACGGCCTGGACATCAAATGCAGCACCGCCGCTGACGCCCAGACGGGCCTGCAACAGGGTCGCGGTCGAGGGAAAGGTGAAATCCGGTGTGGTGGTGGCGACAATGATCAGATCGATATCGTCCGGGGTCAGGCCAGCCTGTTCGATCGCCCGTCGCGACGCGGCTTCGGCGAGATCGCAGGTCGTCTCATCATCGGCCGCGATATGGCGTTGACGAATGCCCGTACGCTCACGGATCCAGCTATCGCTGGTGTCAACCATGCTCGAGAGCTCGTCATTGGACAATATCCGGTCCGGCAAATAAGCGCCGACCCCGGCAATACGCGCTCTTAATTCACTCATGACGCCGCAGCGATATCCTGTTCTTCGAAGCTGGCGAACTTGTCCAGATTCTTGCGTATCTGACTCATGAAGTCGCTCTTCGCCATGACCTGGGCGAGACCGAGCGCGGAGGCAAAACCTTCGCCATCGGCGCCGCCATGACTTTTGACCACAATGCCTTTGAGACCGAGCAGAACGCCGCCATTGATATAGCGCGGGTCCATGCGCCGCTTCAGCCGGTCCAGCGCGCCCAGGGCGAGAAGGCCCGCCGCGAGTTTGGCGAAGAAAGAACTGGTCAGGGCTTCGCGCACCCAGCCGGCGACCAGGCGGGCAGTGCCTTCCGCCGTTTTCAGCGCGATATTGCCGGTAAAGCCATCAGTGACGACGACATCGATGATACCGGCGCTGATATCATTACCTTCGATGAAGCCCTGATAGGCCATATCGAGGCCGGAATTCCGGATCAACCCGTCCGCTTCGCGAACGATATCATTACCCTTGAGTTCTTCCTGACCGACATTGAGCAGGCCCACGGTCGGATGCTCGCCGCCGAAGACGGCACGGTGATAAGCCTCGCCCATTATCGCAAATTCAACCAGCTGCGTGGCGCCGCACTGCACATTGGCACCGACATCGAGCACGACGGTATGGCCTTTGGGGGTGGGCCAATTGGCGGAGATTGCCGGGCGGTGAATGCCTTTTTTCATCCGCAGAATAACCTTGGATATCGCCATCAACGCGCCGGTATTGCCCGAGGAGACGACCGCATCGGCCTCGCCGGTCTTGACGCTCTGGACCGCATTCCACATCGAGGAACCGCGTGACCGGCGCACAGCTTCCGACGGTTTGTCGGACATCTGGACCATGGTGTCGGTGTGGCGCAGCTCGCACACGGCAGCCACTTTGGGATTCTGCGCCAGCAAGGGTGCGAGCGCAGCTTCATCCCCGTGGAGCAGATAACGGGTCTGGCGCTCAGGCCAGCGCTTGAGGGCAAACCCGATCCCCTCGACCACAGCCTTGGGACCAAGATCGCCACCCATGGCGTCTACGGAAATCGTTGTTTCAGCGTTCATAGACAAACAAATCTGTCCCAGACGACGGCTTCAGCCGCCGGACGATGGCGGAACTTAGCCGATGACCGATGAGATGCAACACGCGATCTCGGTTGTCAGGAGGACAGGAATGCGGGCAATTCGCCTTGCGCCAGCGCTGCACCGCCTGTGGAATCAAGCGCGGCGACCACTGTGCGAACATGGCCAGCGAGCGCTGCAGCCCGCGGATGAATGGCCTCGCTGGCGAGCAGATTTCGCGACAAAACCCGTTCGAGTCCGGCCGGGTCGGCCTCATCGAGGGCCGTGGCATAACCCTGGGCCCGGCCGTAGAATCCCTCCGCCATGAAGCGGATTTTCTTGCCAACACCGGAATCGCCGACGCCAAGCTCACGCATCGCGATATCGAAATCCTCGAACATGGTATCGAACAGCACCTGGCTCACTGCCCGGCCCGGCTCACCGCCATCGCGGCGCAGGACGCGGATTGTCAGCGCCGCGTGCAGCAGGATTAGTTCCAACCGCCCTTCGAGCGTGTCGGCAACCCCGGCCTCGCCATACAGCGCCGGCTGCCGCGCTGCCTGAACGATGCCCGCATAAAGCGCTTTCCCGATCGCCTTTTCAGGCCGGGGCCTGAACCAGTTCCGCCACATGTGATCGGGGCTCCCTAATCTTCGTGCTTGAAGCTAAGCTGCAGCTTGTTTAGGTCAAGGTTGGCATACAGACCGCCGGTGCGGTCTCGAGGAGTGTTTCATGAGCCGTCGCGTTCGCCTGTCCGTCCTGATTGCAGCCTGCGCCCTGGGTGTGTCGGCCTGCAATCCGATCCTTCGTTCCCATGGCTACCGCTATACGCTCGGCCAGGAGCCCTCGATCATGCCCGACGAGGACTCGCGCGATTCGGTCATGCAACGCCTGGGCAATCCGTCCATGCGCGGTACATTTGACGAAAACACCTGGTTCTATGTCTCCGCGACACGCGAATCCCTGGCCTATCTGCGCCCGGTGACCCGCGACCGCCGCATCGTCGCCATCCGCTTCAATGACGAGACCGGCATGGTGACCGATGTCGTCGAATACACGCTGGAAGACGGCCGCATGGTTGATTATGTCAGCCGCGAAACCCCGACCCGGGGCCGTGAGCTGAGCCTGCTCGAGCAATTGCTCGGCAATATCGGGCGCCTGCCCGGCCAGCAGTTCGGCGGCGAGGAAAACCTTCCCGGCGGCGCTGGCGGACCACGCCGAAATCAGTAAGCGCTTCTGAGCCAGACATGAAAAAGCCCCGGTCCTGCGACCGGGGCTTTTCTGTCTGTAATGAGGAGCGCGTGGGCAGGACGCAAGGCGCCCTGCCCGTATCCGCTCTAGCGGGCCAGGAAGGCCAGCAGCAGGAGTGCCACGATATTCGTGATCTTGATCATCGGGTTGACCGCAGGACCGGCTGTATCCTTGTAAGGATCGCCGACTGTGTCACCGGTGATGGCAGCCTTGTGGGCTTCAGAGCCCTTGCCGCCATGATTACCGTCTTCGATGTATTTCTTGGCATTGTCCCAGGCACCGCCGCCGACAGTCATCGAGACTGCAACGAAGAGACCATTGACGATCACACCCATCAGCATGGCGCCGACAGCTGCGAGGGCCTGTTCCTGACCAGCGAGCGCATCGATCGCGAAGTAGAGCACGATCGGCGAGAGGACTGGCAGGAGGGACGGCACGATCATTTCACGGATCGCGGCCTTGGTCAGGATATCCACGGCGCGGCCATAATCCGGCTTTGCCTTGTATTCCATGATGCCCGGAATTTCCCGGAACTGGCGACGAACCTCGGCGACAACCGCGCCTGCAGCCCGGCCAACCGCCATCATCGACATGCCGCCGAACAGGTAAGGCAGAAGCCCACCGAACAGGAGGCCGACGATGACATAGGGGTTTTTCAGGGAGAAGTCGGGTGCGAGGTGGAGCAAGTGTTCCACATCGGTCGTGTAGGCCGCAAACAGCACCAGCGCGCCAAGACCCGCGGAACCAATGGCATAGCCCTTGGTCACGGCCTTGGTGGTATTGCCGACCGCATCAAGCGTATCGGTGGTGTTGCGCACGCTTTCATCAAGCCCCGCCATTTCGGCGATACCGCCGGCATTGTCGGTGACAGGACCGAAGGCATCGAGCGCCACGATCACGCCGGCCAGCGCCAGCATGGTGGTGACGGAAATCGCAATGCCGAACAGGCCGGCCAGCGAATAGGTCGCGATGATACCGGCGATGATGATCAAGGCCGGAATGGCGGTTGCTTCAAGCGAAACAGCCAATCCCTGGATGACATTGGTACCGTGACCGGAAACCGAGGCTTCCGCCACCGAACGCACCGGACGGTATTCCGTGCCGGTATAGTATTCGGTGATCCAGATGATGGCACCGGTGACGGCCAGGCCGACCAGGCCGGAGAAGAACAGGTTCTGCCCCGTAATCATCAGACCAGACACCTGGGCGATTTCGCCCATGCCGTTTGGCAGGAAATAGGACGTGACCAGCCACAGGCCGCCAACCGACAGAACACCGGCGGCGATCAGACCCTTATAGAGGGCGCCCATCACATTCGTGCCCTTGCCGAGACGGACAAAGAAAGTCCCGATGATCGAGGTCACGATACAGATCGCTGCGATGGCGAGCGGGTAGAGCATCATGGTAACGCCCAGATCCCCGGTGAAGAAGATCGAAGCCAGAACCATGGTCGCGACAATGGTCACGGCATAGGTTTCGAACAGATCCGCTGCCATGCCGGCGCAATCGCCGACATTGTCACCGACATTGTCGGCAATCGTGGCCGGATTGCGTGGATCGTCTTCGGGGATGCCCGCTTCGATCTTGCCGACCATGTCGCCGCCAACATCCGCACCCTTGGTGAAGATACCGCCGCCGAGACGCGCGAAGATCGAGATCAGAGATGCACCGAAACCAAGCGCAACGAGGGAATCCACGACCATGCGGTCAGCCGATTCGAAGCCCATCAGATTGGTCAGGATCCAGAAATATCCGGCGACACCCAGCAGGGCCAGGCCCGCCACCAGCATGCCGGTGATCGCACCGGAACGGAAGGCGATGTCGAGACCGGCGGCCAGGCTTTTGCTTGCAGCCTGGGTCGTGCGCACATTGGCACGAACCGAGACCAGCATGCCGATAAAGCCGGCCGCGCCGGACAGGATCGCACCAACAAAAAAGCCGGCAGAAACCTGCCAGCCTAGGAAGAATGCGATCAGGACGCCGACGGCGACTCCGACCATTGCGATCGTGGTGTATTGGCGCTTGAGATAGGCATTAGCGCCTTCCTGGATAGCCGATGCAATTTCCTGCATCTTCTCTGTACCGGCACTCTCCTTCATCAAACGTTGCGTCTGAACGACGCCGTAGATGAGCGCGAGAATGGCCGCTGCAATTGCTAGTAAAAGCATGTTCATGGCAGGTAGCCCCGTTTTTATTTCTGCGGATTGGTCGAGAAAGGAAACGGGAAAGCACAAACGTGAGAATCACGTCGACCTATTCATACCTCCCCGATGGGCCGGACTATGCCCAAAGCCTTCGAGCGGCGCAACACGCCTTGTGGGGAGATTGAAATGCCGTGGACCAGGGTGGTCCGGGCGCTTGCGCTAGCGGCGCAGCATGCGGGTATCATCGCCGCTGACACGGATTTCCGCAATCGATGACGCGCCATAATACTCGCGCAGGACATGGCCCCAGACCTGGGTCGCCAGATCGCGATCGAGGCCGGATCCGTCGGCATTCGACAGCGATACACGCGAGGCAGCCCGCACCATGGCGTCAAGCGCATAGTGCGTGCGCTCCTGCATATTCCAGATATTTCGCCCGTCCGCGGCACGGACATGAACCCGCACATAGGCATAGCCGGTCAGACGGCCATCGACCGATAGCGGCGCGACCACGGCCGGGAGCGTAAATACACGGGGGTCCTCCAGCATTTCCGCTTCGGCGTCGGCGCGGTCTTCAGCCTCGGTGCTCGTCAGATTGAACAGGGTCAGGAAACGGTTCACGGGGCCGGAATCGCTGGAACTGCCACCCCCGCCGCCACTGGCCAGCGCCGACGAAGCGAAACAGGCCGACAGGAAAATCGCCAGGAGAATACGCATGGTCACCTCACCCTCAGGCCGGCAATATGCCTGACGGACGTCAAAAATGCGTGAATCCGCCTGAGCCGGTTTCGATGGCGCCGCCTTCCGAGTCGAGCAGGGCGACCCCCTGCCCGGTAATCACCGCCCCGATTCGCGTCAATGGCAGGCCGAGCGATGCCGCCAGGCCGTGTACAATTTCGCGGCGTGATGCCGGTGCGCAGAAGAACAGCTCATAATCATCGCCCCCGGTCACAAGACCTGCCAGGTCAATCTGCCCGGCTTTCACCGCGGCGACTGCCGATGGGGACAGGGGAATCTGGCTGGACTGCAGCTCGATGCGAACGCCATTGAGCTCGGCAATATGGCCGGCGTCGGCGATCAGGCCGTCGGAAATATCCAGACAAGCGCTGGCGAGGCCGCGAAGGCGCTGACCCAGCGCCAGACGGGGTGTGGGGCGATGATACCGCTCAAGCAGAGCAGGATCCGCAGCCAGAATGCCGCGCGCGATATCGAGCCCCAATCGCGCATCGCCAATTGTGCCGGACACCCAGACATCATCGCCGGCCTCGGCACCGCGGCGCAGGAGTGCAGTGCCGCTTGGCACCTGTCCCAGCATGGTCAGGCTGATCGTCAGTGGCCCGGGGCCGACTGTGGTATCACCGCCAAGCAGGCAAAGGCCAAAGGCGTTTTGGGCCTTGGCGAGGCCGGCGACCAGACCGTCACGCCAGCGCTCTGAGACGCCAGCCGGCCAGGCGATCGAGCTGAGATAGCCCAGCGGCTGGGCACCCATCGCAGCCAGGTCCGAGAGATTGCTGCGCACACAGCGTTCGGCGGCGATTTCCGGCGCATCGGTCTCGAGAAAATGCACGCCGGCCACGAGCATGTCACTTGCGATCACGAGCTGATGTCCGGGCTCGGGGTCGAGCACCGCTGCATCATCGGTCAGATCAAGCGCTGCCGGGTGGCCGCCGGCGAGCGGGGCCAGACGCGTTCGTATAAAACCGAACTCGCCGCCGCCCGCCATCCCTCAGAGCTCGCCGGGGCGAGCCTGGCGCGCGCACTTGTCGAGCGCGGCATTGACGAATTTAGGCTCGGAACCCTCGAAGAAGGCATGCGCGACGTCGACATACTCATCGATGACCACACGGGCCGGCACATCGGTTTTTTCAAACAATTCATACCCGCCCGACCGCAGGATTGCCCGCACGGTCGCATCGAGACGCTCGAGGCGCCAGCCATCGGCAAGCAATGAATTGATCGCCACATCGACCGTCGCCTGTCTGGCGACCACGCCCGCGACCAGGGCGTCGAAAAAGTCTTCGTCGGCTTCGACAAATTCGGGGTTTTCGCCCTCATGTCCGAAGCGATGCTCGCGAAATTCGGCGATGACATCGGCGGCGCCTCGTCCGGAGATTTCCATCTGGTACAGGGCCTGGACAGCAGCAAGCCGGGCCGCCCGGCGCAGACGCGCTCGGTTGTCTGATGGGGTTTCATTGTTCTGCGCGCTCATGGAGCTCTCCTGAACCGGTCTCTCAGCGCGATCAGTGCGAGGCAGGCCCCGGCCACATCTGCGCCCTTATCCTTGTCGATCGCCCGCTTGAGCGCCTGGTCACGATTTTCAACCGTCAGAATGCCATTGCCCACCGCAATACCGCGCAGGGACAGATCCATCAGGCCGCGCGCCGACTCGCTGCAGACATAGTCATAATGCGTCGTCTCGCCACGAATAACGCAGCCCAGCGCGACATATCCGTCAAAACCGGCTTCGCCAAGCACGGCCTGCGTGATGGCACCGGGAATTTCCAGCGCGCCGGGCACTTCGACGATCTCGAAGCTGGCGCCAGCCTTGGTCAGCGCCTGGCTGGCGCCGGTGACCAGGGCGTCGGCAATGTCGCGGTAAAAGTTGGCGGCGATGATCAGGATGCGCGGCTGGCTCATCACAGGGTCTCCGGAAAATGGCGTTCTTCGCTGACACTCAGGCCGTAGCCTTCAAGGCCGACAATGGTTTGCGGTTTGGTCGTCAACAGGATCATGTCGCGCACGCCGAGATCGAGCAGGATTTGCGCGCCGACGCCGTATTCACGCAGACGCCGCGCATGGCGCTCATTTTCCGGCAGGGCCGGATGCGCGCCCAGCCGCTCGACAATCGCCGTATGACTGGTCTCGCGGATCAATACCATCACGCCGGGCCCGTCATGGCGGGACAGGGACCGGATGCCCGCTTCCACCAGACCGCCGCGGCCGCCATCATCATTGAGCACATCATCAACAAAGCTGACCTTGTGCATGCGCACCATGGTCGGCGCGTCGGCCGAGGGCTGGCCCTTGACCAGCGCGACATGCTCGGAACCATCCAGCGTATTGCGGAAGACGACCAGTTTGAACGGCCCGCCCCACGCGCTTTCGAATTCGGTTTCAAGGCGGCGCTCGATGAAACGGTCATGCTTGCGGCGATAGGCGATCAGATCGGCAATGGTACCGATCTTCAGGCCGTGCAATTGCGCGAAGGCGACCAGGTCAGGCAGCCGCGCCATGGTTCCGTCTTCATTCATGATCTCGCAGATCACGCCGGCCGAACCGGCGCCGGCCAGACGTGCGACATCGAGGGAAGCTTCGGTATGGCCGGCCCGAACCAGCACGCCACCATCGCGGGCGACCAGCGGGAAGACATGCCCTGGCGTCGCAATATCATCGGCACCCAGCGCCGGATCGGTCGCGACCTGGATGGTGCGCGCACGGTCATGCGCAGAGATGCCCGTGGTGACGCCTTCGCGGGCCTCAATTGATACCGTGAAGGCCGTCTGGTGTCGCGAACGGTTATCCGATGCCATCAGCGTCAGGCCGAGCGCATCGCAGCGCTCCTGACTCATCGCCAGGCAGATCAGGCCACGGCCATGCTTGGCCATGAAATTGATCGCGTCGGGCGTCGCGAACTTGGCCGGAATGACCAGATCGCCTTCATTCTCGCGATCCTCGGCATCGACCAGGATGAACATGCGCCCGTTACGCGCATCCTCGATCACATCTTCAATCGGAGACAGGGGGATATCACTCACGCGGAAGCCTCCGGAAATTCACTCAGACGGGCGGCGTAGCGCGCCATGAGGTCAACCTCAAGGTTGACGCGCGCCCCGGTGCGCAGCTGACCCAGTGTCGTGGCGTTTGCCGTATGGGGGATAATCATCACTTCGAAACTGTCGGGCGTGACGGCATTGACTGTCAGCGAGACGCCATCAATCGTGATCGAGCCCTTGCGGGCAATGAAGCGATTGAGCGCAGGCGGCGGTGCTACGGTGAAGACAATCCAGCTGCCCTCCTCCCGGCGCGCCCGGATTTCCCCGACACCGTCGACATGGCCCGTCACGAGGTGACCGCCCAGCTCATCGCCGATTTTCAGGGCACGCTCAAGATTGACCGCACTGCCGACGGCCCAGTCGCCCAGCGTTGTCAGGCGCAGTGTTTCCGGCGAGACCTCGACTGCATACCAGCCGCCGGACCCGGCCGGCCCCTTGTCGACGACCGTCAGGCAGGCACCAGCATGGGCGATCGACGCGCCGAGCTCGATCCCGTCAGGGGCGTAGGGCGCCTCAATCTCGAACCGCTTCACGGCCTCGCCGCTGATCGCTCGGATGCGCCCGAGCGCTGTGACAATTCCGGTAAACATCAGGAAACCCGCTCATAGCTTTCGTGCAAATCAGGCCCGCGCTCGACCAGGCTCACACGGTGGAATGTGGGCGCAGCGCCCAGCCGCTCAAGGCCGAGAGCTGCGATTGCACCCAAACCGTCACCGCCGAGGACCACCGGCGCGCGAAACCATTCAATGCGGTCAACCAGACCGGCCTGCAGCGCCGCCGCGGCGATCGCGCTTCCCGCCTCGATCATCACGCTCGGATATCCAGCCATGGCAGCACCGAGGTCGCGATCACGGAAGATCCGGACCCGGCGCGAGCTTTCCGCATGCACGGAAGCGCCAGCAGGCGTGCGGCCCGCCGTGTCCATGATCAGGATATCCGGCTGGGCCGGCCGGGCGACGCCCTCGGGCCGCGCGGTCAATTGCGGGTCATCGGCGAGAATGGTTCCGATCCCGGTCAGGATCGCCGCGTGGGCGGCACGCATGCGGTGAACTTCGGCGCGGCTCTCAGGCCCTGTAATCCATTGCGACACCCCGTTGGCGAGGGCGATACGGCCATCAAGCGAAGTGGCGAGCTTCAGGGTGACACGCGCTCGGCTGCCAGCGCTCATTCGCCCTCTGCACCCTGCTCCGGCTCGGATTCCGTGTCCGGATGACCGGGCGCGAGGTCCTCATCGGTGATGAATTCGCGGAAGTCCTGGACCTTGTGGAAATCCTTGTAGACCGAGGCATAGCGAACATAGGCGACGGCATCGAGATTCTTCAGCGCCTCCATCACCATTTCACCGACCCGGTCGGAGGTAACATCGCTCTCACCCGTCGATTCAAGACGGCGGACAATGCCGGAAATCATCTGTTCAATCCGTTCCGGTTCAATATTGCGTTTCTGCATCGCCAGGTGAATGGAGCGATTGAGCTTCTCACGGTCGAACTGCACCCGCCGTCCGGATTTCTTCAACACGGTGAGCTCGCGCAATTGCACGCGCTCGAAAGTGGTGAAACGCGCCGAACAGGCCGGGCATTGCCGGCGACGGCGAATGGCATTCCCGTCCTCGGCAGGACGGGAATCCTTCACTTGGGTGTCGAGATGACCGCAGAAAGGACAACGCATCCGGCTATCCTAGGCCAATTCTGGATAGATGGGGAAGCGCGCCGTAAGCGCTTTCACGTCTTCGCGGACCTGGCCCTCCACCTCGGCATCGCCCTCAGGGCTAGCCACCAAGGCATCAAGCACCCGCACGATCATCTCGCCAACCTGGCGGAATTCGGCCTCGCCGAAGCCGCGCGTCGTCGCAGCCGGGGACCCGACCCGAAGCCCGGAGGTCACAGTCGGTTTCTCGGGATCGAAGGGCACGCCATTCTTGTTGCAGGTCATATAGGCGCGTTCAAGCGCCTGTTCGGCCAGGTTTCCCTTGAGCCCCTTGGGCCGAAGATCAATCAGCGCGAGATGGCTGTCAGTACCGCCGGAGACGATGGCATAGCCGCCCTCGGTGACCGCCTGGGCCATGGCCTGGCAATTGGTGATCACATTGCGCGCATAGGTCTTGAATTCGGGCTGCAATGCCTCGCCGAAAGCGACCGCCTTGCCGGCGATGACATGCATGAGCGGCCCGCCCTGCATGCCGGGGAAGATCGCCGAGTTGAACTTCTTCCCGAGTTCGAGGTCGTTGGAGACAATCATGCCGCCGCGCGGGCCGCGGAGGGTCTTGTGGGTCGTCGTGGTGCAGACATGCGCATGCGGCGTCGGGCTGGGGATCGCCCCGCCCGCAATCAGGCCGGCAATATGAGCCATATCGACCATCAGATAGGCACCGACCTCGTCCGCGATGCGGCGGAATTCGGCGAAATCAATCTCGCGCGGATAGGCAGACCCGCCAGCGATAATCATTTGCGGCCGCAGCTCATTGGCCTGTTTGCGCAGCGCATCATAATCGATGCGCGCATCGGATTCGCGCACCCCATAGGCATGGGCGTCGAACCATTTGCCCGACATGTTTGGCCTGGCACCATGGGTGAGATGACCGCCCGCGCTCAGCGAGAGGCCGAGGATCTTGTCGCCCGGTTTGAGCAAGGCCAGAAAGACGCCCTGATTCGCCTGGCTGCCCGAGCTGGGCTGGACATTGGCGTACTGGACATCAAACAGCGCCTTGGCGCGCTCGATCGCCAGGGTTTCAACCACATCGACATGCTCGCAGCCGCCATAATAGCGCTTACCCGGATAGCCCTCGGCATATTTATTGGTCAGCGGGGAGCCCTGGGCCTCGAGCACGGCGCGCGAAACAATATTCTCCGACGCAATCAGTTCAATCTGGCTCTGCTGGCGCAGAATCTCCGCGTGAATCGCGTGCGCGACCTCGCGGTCAGAATCAACCACGGACTGGGTGAAAAACCGATTCCCTGACTCGGGTGTCGCAATAGCTTCCGGCATGATCTGTCCTCTTCAACGCACACAGGCTTGGCGGAGTGATAAGGCCGGTCCGCGCCACAAACAAGCGTCGAGTTGCCGCGCAGGCACATTGAAACTCAGAACAGGCAACTGGATTGGCCCGCATTTCGGTCGACTGGAAAAACAAAACCTGATTACCGCTATTTATGGATTATTGCTTGAAGTGCTGAACAGTTCAAAATACAAATCAAAGGATAATTATTGAACCGGCGCAACTCCCCCCGAATACGCCAAGCAAATTCGAAAGGCCCAGTGAATGTCAGAAGAAAACATCATGCTCGTCGACCAGGAAGAATTGCTGCGCATGACCACCGATGTCGTGGCTTCCTACCTGTCACACAATTCGATGCCAGCCGATAATGTGCCCGACCTGATCCGCTCGGTTCATACCGCGATGAAAGAAGTGTCCGGCATTGAATTGAAACAGGAAACCAAATCGAAGCCGGCCGTGTCTGTCGCAAAATCCATCAGCGATGATTACATTGTCTGCCTCGAAGACGGCAAGAAACTCAAAATGCTGAAGCGTTATTTGCGCTCGCAATACAACATGTCGCCAGACGATTATCGCCGGAAATGGAATCTGCCTTCAGACTATCCAATGGTTGCACCGGCTTATTCTCGCAAACGCTCGCAATTCGCCAAGGATATCGGGCTGGGACGCGGCAAGAAAGAAGCCTGAGACCTTTAAGTGTCAGTTTTTAGACCGAAATACCGCGGCCGGGTCTTGTACCCGGCCGTTTTTCGTCCGGGGCTGCCGAATCGGCGCGTCCCATTTTCCAGGCCAGCTTGGCCATGCCCAGTCGATTGATTTCCGATTGAGTCGTTGTCGGCGGGACCTGGAAAACGACTTCCTCTCCGGTCGCCGCATCGACCGCAGCCACGCGAACACTGCCGCCGACATGCTGGGTCTCGATATAGGTCTCGCGATCACTCATCCAGCTGTCCGCATCATCCACTCACGGCCGCATCCTGACTGGACGCCCGCTGCCAGACATCATGCAGCGCTTCGATCAGCGCATCAAACATGGCGTCGGTATGCAAGGGTGTCGGCGTCAGGCGCAGACGTTCCGTGCCCTTGGGCACAGTGGGATAATTGATCGGCTGGACATAGATTCCGTGGTCGTCGAGCAGCATGTCGGTCATGCGCTTGCACAGCACCGGATCGCCGACCTGGACCGGTACGATATGCGTCACCGACGGCATGACCGGGAATCCGGCCCCGGCAAGGCGCACCTTCAGGGTCGCGGCGCGTTCCTGATGCTTCTCGCGCAGCTCGTGCGCCGATTTGAGGTATTCGACACTGGCGCGGGCACCAGCGGCCAGTGCTGGCGGAAGTGCGGTGGTGAAGATGAAACCTGAAGCCAGCGAGCGGATCGCATCGATCACGATCTCATTGGCGGCGACATACCCCCCCATCACGCCATAGGCCTTGCCCAGCGTGCCTTCGATGATGTCGATCCGGTGCATCAGGCCTTCACGTTCGGCGATACCGCCACCGCGCAGGCCGTACAGGCCAACAGCGTGAACTTCATCGATATAGGTCAGGGCGTTGTATTTGTCGGCCAGATCGCAAACAGCCTTGATCGGGCCGATATCGCCATCCATGGAATAGACGGATTCAAAGGCGATCAGTTTCGGCGCGTCCTTGGGGGCCGCGGCCAGCAATTCTTCCAGATGCGCGACATCATTATGGCGCCAGACATGCTTCTCACAGCGTGCGCCCTTCACACCGGCGATCATCGAGGCGTGGTTCAGCTCGTCGGAAAAAATGATGAGCCCAGGCAGAATCTTGCCCAAGGTGGAGAGCGTCGCTTCATTGGCGATATAGCCCGAAGTGAAGAGCAGCGCCGCTTCCTTGTCGTGCAGATCGGCGAGCGAGCGCTCGAGCTCGACATGATAATGCGTGGTGCCGGAAATATTGCGGGTTCCGCCGGCACCGGAGCCGACATCATCAATGGCTTTTTTCATCGACTCCACAACGCAGGGCAATTGCCCCATGCCGAGATAATCATTGGAACACCAGACTGTTACGTCCTTGACCTGGCCATCCGGCGCCCGCCAGCGAGCGACGGGAAAATCACCCTTGCGGCGCAACAGATCGGCGAAGACACGATAGCGGCCCTCGGCCTTTACACGGCGTACGGCCGCCTCAAACGCGTTCTGGTAATCCATGCCGGCCTCATTAACGGTCTGCTGCGTCCATTCAAGTTTGAATCGACATATAGACCGTTAAGGCTCTCGCTGCGAATGGACGAAGCGCCGCACCCGGCAAAAAATCACAGTGGGCGGGAAACCGGCTACATACGGAAGCGGATATGATCGGCCCAGAAGCGCTCGATACGTGTCAGCGCCGTATTCACGGCCGGCAAGCTTTCGTCATCCACACCGCCCACAGCGCTCAAGGAGCCCCCCTGACGATCAAACAGGGCCGACAGCTTGTCACGCACGGCATTGCCGCTCTCGGTCAGCGAAACCCTGACGGCGCGGCGATCGACAGCCGAACGCTCATGGCGGATATAGCCGGCATCGACGAGCTTTTTCAGATTATAGGAAACATTGGAGCCGAGATAATGGCCGCGCGTGCGCAATTCGCCGGCGGTCAATTCCTGGTCGCCGATATTGAACAGCAACAGAGCCTGAACGCTGTTGAGATCATCCAGACTGTCACGGTCCAGCTCGTCCTTCACAACATCGAGCAATTGCCGATGCAGGCGTTCCACCAATTGCAGCAATTCAAGATATTGCGTGTTCGAGCCCGAAACCGGGGCCAGATTTTCTGCCAATGCCATATTACCCACTCCACCTGATCATTCTGATCGTTGGCGGAAGCCTAGCAGCAACAGGCTAAAGAGCGTTTAATCCGACTTCCAGCTCCCGTTAACCATCTTGTAGATCGCTGAAAAATCCAGGTCCTGGCCCCCGAGATTGCCGAACATCGCGTAGAGCGCCTCGGCCTGGGCACCCAGCGGGGTCGAGGCGCCGGACGCCTGGGCCGCATCCTGGGCCAGTTTGAGATCCTTCAGCATCATCGCGGTCGCGAAACCGGGCTTGTAGTCATGATTGGCCGGGGTGCCCGGCATCGGCCCGGCAACCGGGCAATAGCTGGTCATCGACCAGGACTGGCCGGACGCCTTGGAGGAAATGTCGAAGAATTTCTGCTGGTCCAGGCCCAGCTTCTCGGCCAGCGCGAACGCCTCACACGTGCCGATCATCGTGATGCCCAGCAGCATGTTGTTGCAGATCTTGGCGGCCTGCCCTGCCCCGGTATCACCGGCGTGCAGGATTGCCTTGCCCATCGCCTGCAGGATCGGCTCGGCCACGGCAAAATCGGCCTCCGCCCCGCCGACCATGAAGGTCAGTGTGCCGGCCGCCGCAGCGGCAACGCCGCCGGAGACTGGGGCATCGACGAAGCGGAAGCCCTGATCGACGGCAGCCTTGCCAACAAAGCGGGCAGTGTCGACATCAATCGTTGAACAATCGAGGAAGAGCGTGCCAGGCGCGGCGTTCGGGAAGACGTCACTGGCATAGACGGCGCGGACATGTTTGCCCGCCGGCAGCATGGTGACGACGGCCGCGGCGCCGGACACGGCGTCGGCAGTCGATTTCGCTGCCTTGGCACCGCTTTCAACCGCGTGCGCCAGGGCGCTCGCGCTGAGATCGAAGGCGCGCACCTCATGGCCCGCCTTGACGAGATTGGCCGCCATGCCGGAGCCCATATTGCCCAGACCGATAAATGCGATGATTGCCATGTGGGATCTCCCCTGTTGATTGCTGCGCGCGACGGGCCCTCGGCCTCAGTCGAGGAAAGTCATTTCATGCGCGTCGTCAAGCGGCGCGAATGCCGCAGCTATGGCGAGGTCATCGACCTCGGCCAGCGTCGCCGGCGACCAGACCGGAGCGTTATCCTTGTCGATAATGACGGCGCGCACGCCCTCATAGAAATCCTGGCCAGTCAGGCACCAGGCGCTGAGCCGCAAATCCTGCCGCATGACACCTTCAAAGCTCAAGTCCGCGCCAGCGCGCAAGGCGGCCAGGGTGAGCTTCAGCGCGGTCGGCGATTTGCCGGCAAGAATTTTGAGCTGTTTGGTCGACCAGGCGTCACCGGCCGCCGCCATCCGTTCGATCATCGGCTCGACACTGTCGCCAGCGAAAGCGGCGTCAATCAGGGTGCGTGTCAGGGCCAGATCGCTGTCACCGGGATCGCCGGAGAATTCCTCGAGCAGGACTTCCAGCGCATCCTCACCGGACAGATCGGCGCATTCCAGCGCCGCAATCAGGGCGTCGGTCTGCGCAGAGGGGCAGTAATGGGTCGCCAGCCCGGCCGCGATACAATCAGCGGCCTTCAGACGTGCGCCGGTCAGGCCCATCCAGGTGCCGATCTCGCCGCCCAGGCGCGGCAGGAACCAGGCGCCGCCGACATCGGGATGAAATCCGATGCCCGTCTCCGGCATGGCGAACATGGTCCTGTCACCCGCGACACGGTGAGAGCCATGCACCGAAACGCCAACACCGCCGCCCATGACGATCCCGTCAATCAGCGCGACATAGGGTTTGGGATAGTCGTGGATCAGCGTGTTGAGCCGGTATTCATCGCGCCAGAACAGCCAGGCATCATCATTGCCGGCCTTGCCGCTATCGTGAAGCTTGAGAATATCGCCGCCGGCGCAAAACCCCTTCTCCCCGGCCCCGTCCACGACGATCGCCTGCACGGCATCGTCTTCGGCCCAGGCCTGCAGCGCTTCGATCATGGCCAGGCACATGCCGTGGGTCAGCGCGTTGAGCGCCTTGGGGCGGTTGAGGGTGATGCGGCCGACATGACCACATTTGCGGGCGATGATTTCGGGTTCTTGCGTCATGATCCACTCGGTTCGCTCAAATCATGACAAGGGATGGCGTTTGCCCGCGCCACCGTCAACAGGGCTTTGTCTCTCGACACCAGTTCACCGCCCGCCCTACTCGTAAAACTCCCGCACCACCCATTCATCCTCGACCCATTCCGGCTCAAAGGAAGCGAAGACCAGACCGACCCAGCCGAAGCGGGAATCGGGCGCGCGAGCGGCGAGTTCGGCATCCTGCTGCAGCGGCACCCAGCAGACCAGGTCGCCGGGCTGCAGTGCCTGTTTCGGAGCGAATGTGGTCCGCGAAATGACGACGAAACCGCCATCTTCCGATGCCACTTTCAGGGTCAGCTCCGCGCAACCATCGCCTTCATTGCGCGGACCGCCCTCCGCGACCGATTCCAGCACCATCGCCAGCATCGGGTGTTCCGGCACGATCAGGGTGTCGTGCTCGGCGCAGGCATGCTCGAAGGCCTCCATCGAGGAGGCGAATTTGCGGTGGGGGGTATCCTCGGTCATGCCGGCTCCTGCTCTTCGCCTTGTCGCAATTTCGAACCGCAAAACCGGTTCCCACTCTTGCGACAAATGCTCCTAGCGCATCAAATCCTTGGCGATGATGACGCGCATGATCTCATTGGTGCC
>NZ_CAXBKN010000042.1:0-24250 GCF_963976135.1 uncultured Maricaulis sp. | reverse complement strand
GCCGGGCCGGTTTTCATGGTCAATCTGCTGAAATTCAAGGACCGGGCGGACTATGCCGACGGGCGCGAAACCGGGCTCACCGGGCGTGAGGCGTATGAGATCTACGGCAAGGCGATCATGAAAATCCTGCCGGAGTTTGGCGGCAAGCTGGTCTTTGTCGGCAATACGAGCTTTCTCGCCCTCGGCCAGGTCGAGGAGCTGTGGGATGAGGTCGCGATCATCATGTATCCCGATCGCGGCTCGCTTCTGCGCATGTCAATGTCGCCGGCCTGGCGGGAGATCGCGGTGCATCGCGAGGCCGGTCTCAAGGGCCAGCTCAATATCGAGACGGTGATGCCGCCGGCCCTGCTGGCGGGCCTCGCCAAGGGGTGAGGGCGCACGGCCTGGTGTTGACACCGTCCGCTCGCTCGGGGATGCAGGGTTGGCGGCGGAGTGATGCGCATGGCATTCGAGACAGATGCGATCGTGATCGGGGCTGGCGCCGTTGGTCTGGCGACGGGCCGTGCCTTTGCCCTGCGCGGCCATGAAACCCTGGTGCTCGAGGCGCAAGGCGCGATCGGGCAGGGGATTTCCTCGCGCAATTCGGAAGTCATCCATGCCGGGCTCTATTACCCGACCGGCTCGCTGAAGGCGCGGCTGTGCGTGCTCGGGCGGCAATTGCTCTATGCCTATCTCGACAAGTATCACATCGCCCACGAGCGCTGCGGCAAGCTGGTTGTCGCGACCGAGCCGCATGAGGCGGCGCGGCTGGAAGCGATCTTTCGCCAGGCCGGGGAGAATGGCGTCGAGGGTCTGCAAAGGCTGAGCGGCGAACAGGCGCGGGCGCTGGAGCCGGAACTGAACGCCACCGCCGCCATCCTCTCGCCCGATAGCGGCGTGATGGATGCGCATGGCTATATGGGCAATATGGCGGGCGAGATCTCGGCCCTGGGCGGGGCGGTCGTGGTCAATACGCCGTTTGCCGGTGCAACGCCGCTTGAGGGCGGCGGCTTCCTGGTGCGCACCGGCGGCGATGCGGCGACCGAAGTGACGACGCGTTATCTCGTGATCGCCGCCGGTCTTGGCGCGCAAGCCGCCGCCGCAAGTGTCGAGACCTTCCCGGCCGGGCAGATCCCGCGCCTGCATTACGGCAAGGGCGTGTATTTCACCTGTGCCGGCAAGGCCCCGTTCGGGCGGCTGGTCTATCCGCTGCCGATCCCCGGCGCGCTGGGCACGCATTACCGCCGCGATCTCGGTGGCCAGGCGCGCTTCGGGCCCGATCTCGATTTCGTCGATGCGCCCGACTACTCGGTCGATCCGGCGCGGGCCGATGCGTTTTACGACACGATCCGCCGCTTCTGGCCCGGCCTGAAGGACGGCGCCCTGGTGCCCGATTATGCCGGTATCCGCCCCAAACTGCACGGGCCGGGCGAGTTGCAGACCGATTTTCGCATCGATGGCGCCGAGGCGCATGGGCTTGCCGGCCTGATCGCCCTGTTCGGGATTGAAAGCCCGGGGCTGACCTCGTCCCTGGCGATTGGCGATGAGGTGGTGCGGCGGCTGGTGGATTAGCGCGAGGGGCTGGGACATCGGTTCTCCCGGGGCGGTGTCGCGGCAAGACTCGGCTCCCCGCGCAGGGGCATTGCGGACGATCCGCCGGGGGTAGTCTGGGTCTTGAAGTGTTTCTTGTCCTGGCGGACCGTCCACAACCCGGTGAAGCCAATTAAGGAAGAGCGCCGGCCCGTCGACCCTTGCGCTTCCAGCGCCACCCGTCCGGTTCGAGACTGTGCACCGCCGCGTTCCGAACGTGGACACAGTATAGGTCCGCGCCGTGGGGGTGGGGACAAGTTGATGCGCCCGACGAGCGGGGCGATCCGTCGCATCGGCCCGAACACCGCCGCCCTTGACCTTGCGCATGGGCTGCGGCCTGATCCGGCGACCAAAAACGGGCGGGGATAAACGGGTATGCGTATTTCGAATCTGGCCTTTATCGCGGCAATTGCCGGCGCTATCGCGACGCTGGTCTTCCCGATCCTGTTCGGCGCGCCGCCGGAACCGGGTGCGGCCCCGATGGCGGACGGGTTTGTGACCCCGATCCTGGCGCTGGAATTTGCACGTTCCGCTGACGAGCTCGCCTTTGTCCAGGGCGAGGGCGCGGCGGCCCTGCGCGCTTTTCTCGTTCATACCCAGTCGCTCGACCGTTTCTTCCCGCTCGCCTATGCCGGCATGGCGGCGATGTTTTTCCTCGCGCTCGGGCTGCGGCGTCCGGGGCGCTGGCTGGCCTGGGCGGCGCTGGCGGTGGCGCTGGTCGCAATCGGCGCTGACTGGGCCGAGAACCGGGTGATCGGACGGCTATTGGCCGAGCTCTCGGCCGGCGATGAGCCCCGCGCCCGCCTGCTGGCGGCGCTGCACGGGCATACCTGGATCAAATGGGGGCTGATCGGCCTCTATGCGGCGCTGTTCAGTGTTTTGATGTGGCAGGATAAACGCCGCCTGCTGGCCATTCCCGGCGCCGTCGCCGCGCTGGCGATTGCCGTAACCTGGATCAGCGGATCGAACGGACAGGTCGCCGAAATCATGGCCGCGCTGCTCATTCCCTTCATGCTCACTTTCCCTCTGGCGGCACTGATGTATCTTCGCGGCAAATCCGCGCCGTCAAAACCGAGCGCGGGATAGCACCACAATGTCGAGGGAGTCGTGATGAAAGCGCTGGTCAAGGCAAAGCCGGAAGAAGGCATCTGGATGCAGGATGTGCCGATGCCGAAAATCGGCCCGGACGATGTCCTGATCAAGATCCACAAGACGGCGATCTGTGGCACCGATATCCACATCTACAACTGGGATGACTGGGCCGCCAAGAATGTGCCGACCCCGATGGTGGTCGGGCATGAATATGCTGGCGAAATCGTCGACAAGGGCGCCAATGTGAAGCGCGTCGAGATCGGCCAGCGCGTCTCCGGCGAAGGCCATGTCGTCGGCACCTTGTCGCGCGCGGCACGCGCCGGCCGTTTCCATCTCGACCCCGATACACAAGGCGTCGGCGTCAATATTCCCGGCGCCTTTGCCGAATATCTCGCCCTGCCGGCCTTCAATGTCGTCAAACTGCCCGAAGAGGTCTCCGACGAGCTCGGCGCAATTCTCGATCCGCTCGGCAATGCGGTCCACACGGCGCTGCAATTCGACATGATCGGCGAGGATGTGCTGGTCACCGGCGCCGGCCCGATCGGCATTATGGCGGCTGCGATCGCGCGCCATGTCGGCGCCCGCCATGTCGTGCTGACCGATATCAATACCCACCGCCTGCACCTGGCCAGCCAGGTCGTGCCGCGCGTTCATACCGTCAATGTCGCCGAGACCAGCCTGAAAGACGTGATGGCCGAGCTCGGCATGAGCGAGGGCTTTGATGTCGGGCTGGAAATGTCCGGTGCGCCGAGCGCCATCGGCTCCATGCTCGATGCCATGGTGATGGGTGGCAAGATCGCGATGCTCGGCTTGCCGTCCAAGCCGATCCCGGTGGATTTCGGCTCGCTGGTGCTCAAGGCGATCACGCTGAAAGGCGTCTATGGCCGCGAAATGTTCGAGACCTGGTACAAGATGATCGCCATGCTCGAGAGCGGGCTCGATGTCAGCCGCGTCATCACCCATCGCTATGCCGCGGACGAGTTTCAGAAGGGGTTTGACGCCATGCGCTCGGGCAAGTCGGGCAAGGTAATTCTCGATTGGACCCAGTCATGACCGACAAGCGCCCGGGCGAAGTCCATCCGAGTGAACCCAAACGCGTGCCGCTGACCGATTATGTCGAATACGGTCCGGCGGAAATGCTCAGCCGCGCGGCCGCTTTCGCCAAACATCTCAAGCGCCGCCGCACCGTGCGCGATTTCGCCGACCGGCCGGTTGATCCCAAAATCGTTGAACACGCCATCGATGCCGCTGGCACCGCGCCCTCGGGCGCCAATCACCAGCCCTGGCATTTCGTGGTGATCCAGGATCCGGCCCGGCGCAAGGCCCTGCGCGAGGCGGCGGAAAAGGAAGAGCGCGCCTTTTACGAAGGCAAGGGCGGCGAGGAATGGCTCGAGGCGCTGGCGCCATTGGGCACGGACTCGGCCAAGCCGTTTCTGGAAACCGCACCGGTGCTGATTGCCGTCTTCGCGCAAAAGCGCGGCGGCGAGAAAATCGGCCAGTCGAAGAAGAATTACTACATCAATGAGAGCGTCGGCATCGCCTGCGGCTTCATGCTCGCCGCTTTGCACGAGGCCGGCCTCGTGACGCTGACACACACGCCCAATCCAATGAAATTCCTCACCGAGATTTGCGAGCGCCCGGCCGACGAAAAACCCTTCATGCTGATCGTCGCCGGCTATCCGGCCGAAGACGCGACGGTGCCGGAACATGCGTTGATCAAGAAGAGCGTCGGCGAGATTTCCAGCTGGCTCTGACCCTTTGGCTCCGACACAACGGGTGAGGGCCTGCGTTTGCCGCGCAGGCCCTCAGTGTTTCAGGGTGCGAAACGCTCGGCGATCCAGTTGCTGATCAGTTCGAGCGCGGCGGGATTGAAGGTCTCTTCAATTTGCGCGTATTCCGGAACCGTGCCGGTTTGGGCCGTCTGGAACATGTGGTTGAGCCCCTCCAGTTCCAGGACCGTGGCATCATGATTGCCGGCCAGTCCGGCGCGCAGCCCGGCGAGATTGGGCCCGGGCAGGACCTGGATATCCAGCGAGCCATTGAGCGCCAGAACGGGCTGTTCGACGCCCGCGAGATGAGGCGCAGGGTCGAAGCGCAGGAACACACGGTTCCAGGCGCGCACATTCTGATTGATGAGCATGGACTTCTGATCCGGCGTAGCGCCCAGCAGGGCCAGCGCATCGGCGGTGAGCCGGTCGTCGAGCGCCTGGCGCGCACTCGCTTCATCGGGCGCGGCGCGGAGCACATCCATGATTTCAGTGATCAGGGTCTGCAAGGCGGCCAGATTGGCCTCGCTGCGGCCACCCGCACGGGCATTGGCGATCGACTGGTCGATGAGGACTTGCTGCCCCGTCGTGCCAGGCCCCGCGAGCAGGACGATATAGGCGACCGAGGGATTGCGTGCGGCAATCACCGGCGCGATGAGCCCGCCTTCACTATGGCCGATCAGCCCGATCGATGCGGTGTCGATTTCCGGCCGGGTCTGGAGCCAGTCCAGCGCCGCTTCGGCATCGGTCGCGAAATCCATGGAGGTGCCCGAGGCAAAATCGCCGGTGGATTCGCCATAGCCGCGATCATCATAGCGCAGGACGGCAATGCCCTGACGTGTCAGATGATCGGCCAGAACGGCGAAGGGGCGATGGGTCCAGACGGTCTCATCGCGGTCCTGGGGGCCGGAACCGGAAATCAGGATGGCGGCCGGGAAGGGGCCATCGCCTGCTGGCAGGGTCAAAGTGCCGGCCAGCCAGACATCCTCGGCAGCCGGATTGTCGAAGCGGACGCTTTCCTCGCGATAGGGGAAGGGCGCGACCGGTGTCTGTGGCCGGACGGGGGCGGCCACCTCGGCGGCGATACGGGTGAAGGTCACGTCGGCATCGTCAAATCCGGGCCGCTGCCAGGCACCGCTCATGGCGTCGCCGCCGGCATTCAGCCGGCCCTGATAGACGACATTTGCGGCCGGAACGCGGAATTGCACCGAATTCGCGTCGCGGGTGAGGCCGGTGACGGGAATGCCGTAGGCAGCCTGGCTGATGGAATCGAGGGTGATTTGCGTGCCGGCCGGCGTTGTCTCGATATTGAGCTCGAGCTCGAGCAGTGTGTCGTCACGCTGGAGCATGCCGTGCCAGACGCCATCCATGCCTTCGATCATCGCGGCCGCATCTGCGGCTGCGTCCGGTCGGGCAAAGCTCAACGGCAAGGCCATGCCCTGGTTGAACACGCCGTCATAGCTGCGGGTCTCGCCATTCCATTGGCCGCGATAATTGGCCCCCAGTGCGGCGATTTCGAAGGCCATTTCACTGCCGGACAGGGTGATGGCGGTGACCGGTATCAATTGCCCCGGTGCCTGGTCGAGGCTTTCGAGCGTGGCGGTGAAATCACCGTCCTGGGTCGCGCTCACGGCGATCAGGAGGCGAAGCTCGCCATTCGGGGTGGTCAGCTCGCCCAGCCATTCACCGGTCAGGTTATCATCGGCGTGAGCGGGAAGGCAGAGGCAGGCGATGAGGGTGAGGGCGCTGAGATATCGTAGGACGGTTTGCATGATGGGCTCCAGTTTCGCGTCGTGTATTCCGGATAGATAGTTAGCGAAACGTCGAATTGATGGCAAGTGTTATTTCGTCGAACGGCTAATTGAGTTGCATTTCCAGAGAGTTCCACCGCAAAGGCATGCCGGTATCTGACCACTGGATAGAGTCACGCCCGGACTGTGAGGGGCCCGGGCGTGACATCTGGGGGTAAGTGCGCGTTTCGTGCGAGATCGCAAGAGGGGGAGGAGCGGTCTCTAGTCCCGCACGCGCCGGCGGATGGCGGTGAAGCTCCAGATCAGGGCGACCAGCCAGCCAATCCCGGTCCAGCCCAGCAGCAGGTTGGTCAGGAAGATAGCGAAGCTGTTGTCGTGGCCGCGCAGCAGGGCGATCAGAGTCGGCATGAAGCCGATGATCAGAAATGCAATCGCGCCTTCGGGGCCCATCAGGTGATACTCCATATCGTTTGTCCTTATCGACTTTCGATATGAAGTTAGGCCGATCCGAACCGGTGTGCAAGGAGGCAGGAGGGGGGATTTTGCGCCGGCCGGTCCCGCCCTTCCGGCGGGCAGTGGTCATGCGGTCATGCGGTCATGCTTCGGTCGCTGCGGGGCGATTGCCCGAATTTGCGCCGGTATTCGCGGCTGAACTGGGTTGGGCTTTCATAGCCGACCTCGTAGGCGATCGCGGTGACGCTGCCGGCAGCGGCCTGCAGGCGGCGGCGGGCCTCCATCAGGCGCAGGGCCTTTTGATATTGCAAGGGGGTTGTACCGGTGAGCACGCGGAAATGGTCGTGAAAGGCCGAGACGCTCATCCCGGCCTCGCGGGCCAGCGCCGCGACCGTCAGCGGGGCCGCGTAATCGCGCCGGATCCGGGCGATGGCGCGCGCAATCCGGCTGGCATGCCCATCGGGCTGCACCAGCGCCCGCAGGGCCGAACCCTGATCGCCGAGCAGGAGGCGATAGTGGATCTCGCGGATCACCAGTGGTGCGAGCACGTCGATATCCATCGGATTCTCCCGCAGCGCGAACAGGCGGGCCATGGCATCGATCAGCGCCGGATCGGCATCGCCCATGACCAGCGCCGTGTCCGGCGCGCTATTGTCCATGGTGTCGAGCTCTTTCAGTCCTGATGCCAGATCGCGCAACAAGGTGATATCCAGATCGAGCGCCAGGGCGAGATAGGGCGATTGCGGCGTCGCCGCGACGACGCAGGCCGTTGCCGGCAGGTCGAGGCTGACGATGAAGCTTTGCAGCGCACCGAAGCGGTGCAGGCGTTCGCCGATCCGGGTCTGCTTGCTACCCTGGAGGACCAGGCAAAAGATCGGCTGGTAGTCGATGGCCGTGAACTCGGTCGAGATCCGGCTCCGCACCAGCGAGAGCCCTGGCACATGGGTCGGCTGTGGCGCGTCATCAAAGCCACAGGCATTGGCGTAGTCCGCCATTTCACGTTTGAGACTGTCAAGCTGCACCATGGCGAAACTCCCTGCTCGCTGTCCTAGTCCGGCTGCTCGATTGCGGCAAGCCAAGGGTCCGCATCGGCGAGGATTGGGCAGGTTTTCCGGAGGATGGGGCAGGCGGCCACGCGGTCGGGCGATTAGGTCAGGGGGCGATCACAAGGAGCTGAACATGTCTGACCCAACCCATCCGATTGTCCTGATCACCGGCGGCAGCCGCGGTCTCGGCCGCAGCATGGCGCTGCATCTGGCCGGCAAGGGCGCCGATATCATCCTGACCTATCAAAGCGGCCGGCAGGCGGCCGAGGCTGTTGTCGCCGAGATCGTATCCCTCGGACGCCGCGCCGTTGCGCTGCAGCTGGATGTCGGCGCGACCGCCGGGCTTGCCGGTTTTGTCGAGAGGCTGCACGAGGCGCTGGAGACGCATTGGAACGGTACCGGGATCGATGTCCTCGTCAATAATGCCGGCATCGGCCTTCACAAACCCTTGGCCGAGACCAGCGAGGCCGAGTTTGACCTGTTGATGGCCATCCACCTCAAGGGCGTCTTCTTCCTCACCCGGTCCCTGCTTGGCCTGATCCGCGATGGTGGCCATATCCTCAATCTCTCCACCGGCCTGACACGCTTCACACTGCCCGGCTTCGGCGCCTATGCGGCGATGAAGGGCGCGGTCGAGGTGCTGACGCGCTACCTGGCGCTGGAACTGGGCCCGCGCGGGATCCGCGTGAACACCATTGCGCCGGGGGCAATCGAGACTGATTTCGGGGGCGGTCTGGTGCGCGATAATCCGGCCGTGAATGCCGGGATTGCTTCAGCCACCGCGCTCGGCCGCGCCGGGCTTCCCGATGATATCGGCGGCGCTGTCGCCAGCCTGTTGCTGGGTGATTTCGGCTGGATGACCGGGCAGCGCATTGAACTCTCCGGCGGCCAGAACCTCTAGCCCGATACGAAACAGCCCCGGCCTGATGGCCGGGGCTGTGACGCTGGAAAGATTTGGTTCCGGCCTAGCTGTCGACAGGGGGAAATTCATAGCCGGCATAAATCTCGCGCAGCTTTGTCTTGAGAATTTTCCCCGTGGCACCGATCGGCATGTGCTCGATGAATTCCACCGCATCGGGCAGCCACCATTTGGGTACCTCGCCGCGCAGGTATTCGATGATCGAGTCGGCATCGGGCTCGAAACCCTCATTGAGCTGGACCACCAGCAGCGGGCGTTCCTGCCATTTCGGGTGCGGCATGCCGAAAGCGGCTGCCAGTGCGACGGAGGGATGGCCCATGGCGGCGTTTTCCAGATCGATCGAGGAGATCCATTCGCCACCGGTCTTGATCACGTCCTTGGACCGGTCGGTGATGGTCATGAAGCCATCGCCGTCGAGATAGGCGACATCGCCGGTCTTGAACCAGCCATCATCGGTGAAGCTTTCCGCCCCGGCGCCGCGATAATAGGAGGAGGCGATCCAGGGCCCCTGGACCTGGACATGGCCCGAGGACTTGCCATCCCAGGGCAGGATATCGCCGCCATCATTGACGATACGCATACCGACGCCGAAGACGAGCCGGCCCTGTTTCAGCTTGACCTTGATCTGGGCTTCGCGGTCGAGCTTGTCGTGCTTGGGCAGGAGGTTGTTGACGGTGCCCAGCGGGCTCATTTCCGTCATGCCCCAGCCTTGCTGCATCACGACGTCATATTCGTCCTCATAGGCGCGCAGCAGGGCCTCTGGCAGGGCCGAGCCACCGATCAGCACCCGCTCGACACTGTCGATGCGCTTGCCGCTCTTCTGCAGGTATTGCAGCAGGCCAAGCCAGACGGTCGGCACGCCGGCGACGTAATTGACGCCTTCGCTCTCGATCAGCTCGTGAATGCTGGGTCCGTCCATCTGGGCGCCGGGCATGACCAGCTTGGCGCCATTCATCGGTGCCGCATAGGGAATGCCCCAGGCATTGACGTGGAACATCGGCACCACCGGCAGCAGCGTGCCGCGGGCACCGACGCCGATCACGTCGGAGGCCGAGGAGGCCATGGCGTGCAGCACATTGGAGCGGTGGGAGTAGAGGACGCCCTTGGGATCGCCCGTCGTGCCCGAGGTGTAGCACAGGCCGGCGGCGGTGTTCTCGTCGAACATCGGCCAGTCATATTCCGTGCTCTGGTCGGCGATCAATTCCTCATAGGTCAGGCATTTGGTCGCGACGCCGTCCTTGTAGGTGGCATCGGTCATCAACACCCAGTGGCGGACCGATTTGCACTGTTTGGAGATGGCATCGACCAGCGGGGCGAAGGTCTTGTCGAAGAAGACGACTTTCGACTGGGCGTGATCGAGCATCCAGATCAGCTGTTTCGGGTCGAGGCGCGGATTGACGGTGTGGATCACCGAGCCGATGCCGGAGATCGCGTAATAGAGTTCGAAATGCCGGTGGGAATTCCACGCAATGGTAGCAATGCGGTCGCCCTCGCGGACTTTCAGCTTCTTCTGCAGCGCATGCGCCAGCTGTTTGGTGCGCTGGTGTGTGGCGGCATAGCCCTGGCGGTGAATCAGCCCGCTTTCGGGCAGGCGGGTGACGATTTCCTGGTCGCCATGGCATCGGGCGGCGTGGACCAGAATGTCCGAAATCATCAACGGACGTTCCATCATATGTGCGCGCAAGGTCATCATGTCTCCCCTTGATATCAACCAATTTCGCGGTGCTGTTTTTTTTCTTATCAAAAGGCTTCCCGCGCCGCCGCGCAATCCCTTTGCGCGGCAGAGCTGAATTGCCTATGCGTTTCGCACGTGTTTGGCGGCCGTTCGCGGCCAGGTCTGGAGTGTTTGCGCGATGTCATCACCGGTTTTCGACCTGCCTGGCCATAGCGACATTCTTGATGCCGCGCAGCGATTGACCGGTCACGCGGTGCGCACGCCGCTTTTGCGCAATGACTGGCTCGACGACCGGCTCGGCGCGCGGCTGTTTGTTAAGGCCGAATGCCTGCAGCGCACCGGCTCGTTCAAGTTTCGCGGCGCCTATAACCGGATTTCCCGGCTGAGCGACGCCGAGAAGCAGCGCGGTGTCATCGCCTACAGTTCCGGCAATCATGCCCAGGGCGTCGCTGCGGCGGCGCGCCTGGTGGGCACGCATGCGACGATCTTGATGCCGACTGATGCGCCGGCGGCCAAGGTCGAGGGCGTGCGCTTCTGGGGCGGCAAGGTGGTGACCTATGACCGTGCCAGCGAATCGCGCGAGGCGATCGGCGCCCGCATCGCTGCCGAGGAGGGGCGCATACTGGTGCCGCCCTATGAGGATCGTTTCATCATTGCCGGGCAGGGCACGGCGGGGCTGGAACTGGTCGAGCAAATGGCCGCACTGGGCTTGGCGCCTGATATCGTCTCGGCCCCCGCCGGTGGCGGCGGGCTGATCGCCGGCACCGGGCTGGCGGTCAAGCACGCCCATCCGGACGCGCAGGTCTGGGCCGCCGAGCCGGAGGGTTTCGACGATCATAAACGCTCGCTCGCCGCCGGCCACCGCGTCGCCAATGATCGCCTGACCGGCTCGATCTGCGACGCCATCATCACGCCGACGCCCGGCGAGCTGACCTGGCAATTGAACAGCCATCAGCTCAGCGGCGGCGTCGCTGTCAGCGATGACGAAGTGCTTCAGGCCATGGCCCTGGCCTGGCGCCACCTCAAGATCGTGATCGAGCCGGGCGCGGTCGTCGCCCTGGCCGCGGTGCTGTCCGGCAAGCTGGATATCGCCGGCAAGACGGTCTGCGTGCTGGCCACGGGCGGCAATGTCGACCGGGCGATGTTTGCGCGGGCGCTGGAACTGGGGTGAGAAACTCCGCCTATTCCGGCACAGTCGCCACCGCTCCCCGCCGCAAATCATGTTCGATCATCAGCGCGGTCGGCGCATCATCGATCAGGCGGGTGCGATAGACCTGCACATTTTCCAGCACGCGCATCACGTAATTGCGGGTTTCCGAGAAGGGGATGCTCTCGACCCAGTCGATCGGATCGATATCGGGATCGCGTGGGTCGCCGTAATTCTCGATCCAGCGATTGGCGCGGTGCGGCCCGGCATTATAGGCGACCAGGGCGAGGATATAGGAGCCGTCATACTGATCGACGACCTCCTCGAGATGGTGCATGCCCAGGGTGAGATTGTAATCGCGGTCATCGGTCAGCCAGTTGAACCGATATGGCGCGCCCATTGAGCGCGCCGTCGCCTGGGCGGTGGCGGGCATCATCTGCATCATGCCGCGTGCGCCGGCACCGCTGACGGCGTCCTGGGCGAATTCGGTTTCCTGGCGGATCACCGAATGCACCAGCGCGTCCTCCGGCCGCCCACCGCTGGTTTGCGGCAGGCTGATGGTTGGATAGGCGCTCTGCGGCAGGATGATGCCGTTGAGCCGCGCCTGCTTGGCGGCGCGCACGGCCTGGCGCATCTGCAGGTATTCATTTGCCAGATTGGCCAGCAGAACGCCGTCGACCGGATCGGTGATCTGATCGTCGAGCCGGTACATGAAGAGGCGGAAATAATACTCCTCGCCCTGTTCGGCGAGCAGGCGCATGGCGCGGATTTCCGGACGTGATTCAAAGGCAACCCGCTGTGCCTCGCTCGGCTCCGGCTCGCGTTCCAGCGCAAAGGCGTCGGGGGCGTCGGAGAGCTGGGCCAGGGCAAGCTGACCGTAATAGGCGGTCGAGTGGACACCGGCCTCGGCATAATAGGTGGCGGCGAGTTCAGGATTGCCGGCATCATCGGCGGCGCGGGCCATCCAGTAGGCGGCGCGCGAGAGCGAGACCGGGGTGCCGACATTGTCGCGCAGATGCGTGAAATGCTCCATCGCCTGGTCCGGCTCGTTGAGATGCACCAGGGCGAGCCAGCCGGCGATGAATTCCGCATCGGCAAAATCGGCGCCTGAATCCATGCCGTTGGCACGCGCCAGCTGATAGGCGGTGACGAAGTCCTGATCGCGGATCAGGTTCAGGATCATCAGCTTGCGCTCGGTCCACATCAGGCCCAGCGCACTGGGATTGGCGTGGGCGTCGGGCAATTGCAGCAATAGCGGCAGCACGGTGTCGGTCATGCCTGCGCGACGGCGCCAGCGGGCGCGTTCATAGGTCAGGCCGGGATCACTCTGCAGGCTGACCGGGATGCGGTTGACGGCACGTTCGACGCCGCTCTGACGTCCGGCCAGGCGCAGGCGGGCATCGGCGAGGTCGCGATCGGTACCCTGCATCAGTGGCAGGACGCGCCGGGCCGCGGTCGTCTGATTGGACCAGATCAGATAATCGATCCGGGCCTGGTGATCATCAGCGGTCAGGAAGGAGGCATGATTGCGGTAGAGCTCGCTCTGGGCAGTCAGCGGGAGGTATTCGCTGCGCCAGGTCTCGCGCAGCAGGCTCTCGCCCTCCTCAGTCCGGCCATCGGCCAGCAGGGCTTCGCCGTAGGCGAGCTTGCCGCGTCCCGTCGCGGGCGGGTGCTCCTCGAACCAGGCGATGATGAAGGGCGCGCTGAGTCCGGAATCGGTGATCTTGGCTTCGGCCTCGGAGCGGATGAAACTGTCGCGCGGCCAGTTGTCGAGTTCGTCGAGGGCGAGATTGAGTTCAAGGAAGCTGACGCGTGGATCGCTCAACACAGTGCGCCATAACAGCACGCTGCGCGCTGCCGTGTCGCTGAGACGCAGGCGGATATCGGCGACCTGTTCCCAGTCCTCGTCATCAGCTGCGTCCAGTCCCTGGCGGAACAGCGCGAAATCGCCGTCGCTGAGATAGGAAGAGTAATTATGGGGCTCCGGCCGCATCCGCGGGGTCGGGGTCTGTGCCTGAGCGGGCAGGGCCAGACCCAGCGACAGCAGGGCTGGAAGCAGTAACGCTGAAAAACAACGCGTGATCATGGATGCTAACTCGGATCCTGATGGCTGAACGCCTTCATCATCCCCCTGATTGGCCCTCACTGTCCAGTCTTGTTGAGAAGGCTTGGCCGCACGCGGCGCCACCTTTATGGTCGCCGGCTTGCAATCCGGATTTCGGGACCAAAACATGTTCAAGGGCTCCATCACCGCGCTCGTCACACCGTTCAAGAATGGTGCCGTGGACGAGGACAATGTAATCGCACTGTGTGAACGCCAGATTGCGGCCGGCAGTCATGGCCTGGTTCCCTGCGGCACGACAGGCGAATCCGCGACGCTGAGCTTCGAGGAGCATATGCGTGTGGTCGAACTCGTGGTGAAGACCGCCGCCGGCCGTGTTCCGGTGATCGCCGGAACCGGTTCGAACTCGACCAGCGTAGCGATCCAGAACCAGGCCCGCGCCAAGGCACTTGGTGCCGATGCGGGACTGGTGGTTGCGCCATATTACAACAAACCCAATCCTGAAGGCCTGTTTCAGCACTATCAGGCGATCAATGACGCGGTCGATCTGCCCATCATTGTCTATAATGTGCCGGGGCGGACAGTGATCGATATCGATGTCTCGACCGTGGCGCGCATTGCCGGCCTGACCCATGTCCTCGGGATCAAGGATGCGAGCAGCGACATGTCACGGGTCTCCGGTCATCGCCGTCTGATCGGTGAGGGCTTCATCCAGCTCTCCGGCGATGATCCGAGCGCGCTCGGCTTCAATGCCTGTGGCGGGACCGGCATGATTTCCGTGACCTCAAATGTGGCGCCTGAACTGTGCGCGCAATTCCAGGACGCGACCCTGGCCGGCGATTGGCACACCGCCCGTCAGCTCAATGACCGGCTGACGCCGCTGCATCATGCGCTCTTCTCCTCCGCCAGCCCGGGACCGACCAAATATGCCATGCATCTGCTCGGGGTGACCGGGCTGGAGATGCGCCTGCCACTGACCGAGCCCGATGAAGCTTCGAAACTGGCGGTGCGCAAGGCGATGGTGATCGCCGGATTGCTGGATCAGTCATGAGCAAGCCCGATACGCGCCCCGTCGCGCTCAATCGCCGCGCGCGCTATGATTACGAGATCGAGGAAACCTTCGAGGCCGGCTTGATGCTGATGGGCTCGGAGGTCAAATCGCTGCGTGAAGGCCGCGCCAATATCGCGGAGAGCTATGTCAGCCCCGAGCGCGAGGGCCTGTGGCTGATCAATGCCGATATCCCGCAATACGCGCCGGCCAACCGTTTCAACCACGACCCGCGGCGCCACCGTAAGCTTCTGCTGAAGAAGAAGGAAATCAGCCGCTTGATCGGTGCCGTGACGCGCGACGGGCGCACGATTATTGCCCTGAAGCTTTATTTCAATGATCGCGGTATCGCCAAGCTCCAGATCGGCCTGGCCAAGGGCAAGCGCAATGTCGACAAGCGCCAGACGATCAAGGATCGCGAGTGGAACAAGCAGAAGTCACGGCTGATGAAGGATCACGGCTAGGCTACTGCCGGTCTATTCGTCCGCTGCCGCAAACCGATCGCGGTAAGCCTGCGGCGTGACCCCCATCAGGCGGGCAAAACTGCGGCGCATGCGTTCATCATTCCCAAAGCCGCACGCCGTCGCGATCGTCTTTATGCTCAATTTGACGTCTTCCAGCATCACCCGCGCCGCATCGACGCGGAATTGTTCGACCGCGCGCGCCGGCGTGTGACCGGTTTCGCGGATATAGAGGCGGGCAAAATTGCGCGCGCTCATCCCGGAACGTTCGGCGAGGGCCTCGATCCGCAAATCTGCGGTGAGATTATCGCGCATCCAGAAGTGCAGGGCGTCAAACTTGCCGCTTGCCGACCGGGTCTGTTCCTTGAGCGCTTCGCTGAACTGGGACTGGCCGCCCGGGCGTTTGATATAGACCAGCAGATTGCGTGCGAGCTCAAGGGCCGCCTCGCGCCCGTGATCGGCCTCCACCATGGCCAGCGCCAGATCAATACCGGCCGTGACGCCGGCCGAGGTCCACACGCCATCATCCTCGATATAGATCGGGTCGGGGTCGATTTCCGCCTTCGGGCAGGTTTCGGCCAGCTGGTCGCAGCGGCGCCAATGGGTGACGGCGCGGCGGCCGTCGAGCAGGCCGGCGGCGCCGAGCAGGAAAGCGCCGGTACAGGTAGAGGCAATGCGGCCGCATCGCTCGGTCGCGCGCAGCACGGAGGCGACGAGGCGATTGTCGCGGCTGGCAGTGTAGACGCCGTCGCCGCCGCACACGATCAGTGTGTCGGTCTCGTCGAGGCCAACGCCGGCGACGCGGCGCGTATTGAGCAATATGCCGGTATCGGTCTTGACCGGTCCGCCATGATGCGAGGCCAGGGTGGTAATATAGGCGTCATAGCCCAGCACCTCATTGGCATCGGCAAACACCTGGAGCGGGCCGGTCGCATCGAGCAGTTTCACCTCTTCGAAGATGAAGAAGGCGATGTGACGTTCGATCAGGGGCGTATTGGCAGAAAAAGTCGGCATGTTGTCATTTGTGCCATTACTGAAAGCGAATAGCCAGAGGCATCTGCCACACGCGTCAAGGAGTGCACCAGAATGCAAACGCTAGAACTGAAACATGTCATAAATGCGTTCTGCCCCTGGTCGGGCGAGGCGGTGCGGGACGGCAGCCTGACGCATTATCGCGGCGCGGTCGTCGGCTTCTGCAATCCAGCCTGCCGTGACAAGTTCGAACGGGCAGCCCGTATGTTCGACCAGGCGCTGGAGCGGCTGGCTGAAAACACCAGTCTGGCGGGCTGACGGGGGCGGCACTTATCGGGAAGTGCATGGTGTCATGTCGTTAACCATGTTTTCCACAGCTGACTGGTTTTGCGATCAGGCGCCCAGATATTCGCGGATATCGGTGAAAACGGCGCTGAACATCGGCTCGGTCAGGCGGCCGGTATTGGTGTTGTAGCGCGAGCAATGATAGCTGCTGAACAGCCGTACCGCGCCTCGCGGTGCCTCGACATCGCTCGCTGCGCCATGGCCAAAGGGGGCGCTGACGAGGCGGTGGCCGAGCGCGCGCAGCGTGTTGTCATGGGCGATCTTGCCGAGGGCCAGAATCGCGCTGAGGCGGGGCAGGGAGGCGATGCGGTCAACCAGGAAGGGGCGGCAGGCATTGGCCTCGGTGCCGACCGGCTTGTTCTCCGGCGGCACGCAACGCACCGCATTTGTGATCATTACATCCTCGAGCGTCAGTCCGTCATCGGCATCCAGCCCGTATGTGCCCCGGCTGAAACCATGCTTGGCCAGGGTGGCGAACAGAAGATCGCCGGCCCAGTCCCCGGTGAAGGGGCGCCCGGTGCGATTGGCGCCGCGCAGGCCCGGTGCCAGTCCGACAATCAGCAGGCGCGCATCCTCCGGTCCGAACGAGCCGACCGGGCCGTTATGCCAGTCGGGGAAGAGGGCGGTATTGCGCTGACGGAACTCGACCAGGCGCGGGCAGAGCGGGCAATTTTTCGGCGGTTCGGGCTGGAGGCTCATATCGTGTCATCCACCCGGTTATCCGGTCGGCCGATCAGGGGCTGGAGATCGAGCAATTCGATGAAATCATCGGCCTGGCGGCGCAGTTCGGTGGCGATCATCGGCGGTTTGGTCTTCATCGAGGAGACGACGCTGACGCGCACGCCGCGGCGGCGCGCCGCCGCGATGGCGGGGCAGAAATCGCCATCGCCGGTAAACAGGATGATGTGCTGGAGATAATCGGCGGCATCGATCATGTCGACGGCGAGCTCGAGATCCATATCCCCCTTCACGCGGCGATTGCCGTCGGCGTCGGTGAACTCCTTGGCCGGCTTGGTGACAACGTGGAAGCCGTTATAGTCGAGCCAATCGACCAGCGGGCGCAGTGGATTATATTCCTCATGCTCAAGCAGGGCGGTGTAGTAATTGGCCCGGATCAGCCGGCCGCGCTTGCGGAATTCCGTAAGGAGGCGCTTGAAATCGATATCGAAGCCAAGCGCCTTGGTGGTCGCGAACAGATTGGCGCCATCGATGAAAATGCCGATGCGCTCATCGGGATAAAAGGTCATTGGATAAATATCCTCTGAGACATGCATGAATGAAACAATGAAAACATCGCCGATTTATATCGCGCTTGGGGCCAATCTGCCATCGGCAGGACGCAGCCCGGCCCGGACACTGGCGCTGGCGCTCGACGCCCTTTCGGCGCGTGGCATCACGGTCGTGACCCGTTCATCCGACTGGCACAGCCCGGCCTGGCCCGATCCGTCGGCGCCGGCCTATGTCAATGCGGTGGCGGAGGTCGAAACGGATCTGGCGCCGCGGGCCTTGCTCGACTTGCTGCACGAAATCGAGGCCGAGTTTGGCCGGGTGCGTCACATCCGTTGGGAGTCGCGCGTGCTCGATCTGGATCTGCTCGATTTTCGTGGCGGGCCGCACAGCGACGAGGCCGGCCTGGAAGTGCCGCACCCGCGGATGGCGGGGCGGGCCTTTGTCATGCTGCCGCTGGCGGAGATTGCGCCACACTGGCGCCAGCCGGAAACCGGGCGCGCGATTGCCGATCTGATCACCGCCCTGCCGCCGGCGGATGTGACGGCGACCCGCAAGCTGCACACCATACTGCGCTGAACGCGCCTGGCCCTTGCCAGACCGGGGCAGTACCGATAGGACACGCGGTTCAAACTGCAGCGCTTGTTCAAGGAGATCGCGCGTATGGCCCGCGTCACCGTCGAAGATTGCATCGATAAGATCCCTAACCGTTTTCGCCTGGTTCTCCTGGCGGCGCACCGTGCACGGAATATTTCCGCCGGTTCCGCGCTGACAATTGAGCGCGACAACGACAAAAACCCTGTCGTCTCCCTGCGCGAAATCGCTGATGAGACCCTCGATCTCGACGTTCTTCGTGAGAGCCTTATCAATGGCTTGCAGCGGGTTCTGCCGAGCGAAGACGAGGAAGAGGCCCGCAAGGCCGAAGGCCGCCAGGAATTCGAAGCCCTGCCGGCTCCGCCTGTCGAACTCGACGAATCGGAAATGCTCAAAGCGCTTCAGAATGATCGGGACGGCGCGCCTGACGGCCGCCTCTAGCGCGCCTTGACTGCCGGGGCGATCTCATCTGATCCGGTTTCGCCGCCGCCCGCCATCCCGAGCGCGGACGAGCTGATCGAGCGGATACGGAAGTATTTTCCGACCGTCGATGCAGACTATGTCCGGCGGGCCTATGATTTCGCCGAAGAAGCCCACCGGCCGCAACGCCGCCAGTCGGGCGAGCCCTATTTCGGCCATGTCGCGGCCGTGGCGATCATCCTGACCGAGCTGCGGATGGACGTCGCCACCGTCTGCACCGGCCTGCTGCACGATACAGTCGAGGATACGCCCGCCACCCTGGCCGATCTGGACACGCTGTTCGGCGGTGAAGTGGCCAGCCTGGTCGATGGCGTCACCAAGCTGGGCCAGATGGAGCTGCGCTCCAAACGCACCAAACAGGCCGAAAACCTCCAGAAACTCGTCGTGGCCATCTCCTCCGATGTCCGCGTCCTGATCGTCAAGCTCTGCGACCGCCTGCACAATATGCGCACGCTCGGCGCCATACCGCGGCCGGAAAAGCGCGAACGTATCGCCCGCGAGACGCTGGATATCTACGCACCGCTGGCGCGCCGGATCGGGATTAACCGGGTCTGTGTCGAGCTGGAAGACCTGGCCTTCAAACATATCAATCCGGCCGCCCATGAATCGATCACGCGGCGGCTGCAATTGCTGCGCGACCAGCATTCGCAGGAAGTCTCCGTCGTCTCCGCCGCGATCACCGACAAGCTGGCCGCGGTCGGGATCGAGGCGCGTGTCTTCGGGCGCCAGAAGCGGCCCTATTCGATCTGGCGCAAGCTGGAGCGCAAGGGTCTGACCTTTGACGATATCGCCGACATCTATGCCTTTCGGGTCATCGTCGACAAACCCGATGATTGCTACCGGGCGCTCGGCGTCATCCACCAGGCCTGGCGCAGCGTGCCGGAACGGTTTCGCGATTTCATCTCCGTGCCCAAGCCGAATAATTACCGCTCGCTCCACACGACCGTCGTCGGGCCCAATAGCGTGCGTATCGAATTGCAGATCCGCACCGAGGCGATGGAAGCGGTGGCGGAAAGCGGCGTCGCGGCGCACTGGCGCTACAAGGACAGCACCTATCGCTACGACCCGGCCGCGGCCCAGGCCGCCGGCGGCGACCCGCTGGAGCGCTTGCGGCCCTTCGTCGAAATTCTCAACCAGGGCGGCGACCCCGATGAATTCCTCGAGCACGCCAAGCTCGAAATGTTCGCCGACCAGGTCTATTGCTTCACGCCGAAGGGCGATCTGATCGCGCTGCCGTCAGGCGCGACCCCGCTCGATTTCGCCTATGCTGTCCATACCGAGCTTGGTCACACCACGGTCGCGGCCAAGGTCAATGGACGCGAGCGGCCGCTGCGCACCGAGCTGCACAATGGCGATGTCGTCCAGATCGTCAAAGGCGGCGTTCGCCAGCCACCGCAGGGCTGGGAAAACCTTGCCATCACCGGCCGCGCCCGCGCCGCGATCCGCCGCCTGATCCGCGAATCCGAGCGCGAGGAATTCTGCCGTATCGGCAAGATCATGGCCGAGCATGCCTTCCGCCGCGAAAACCGGGCCCTGGTCGAGAAAGACCTGACCGAGGCGATCAGCCGGCTGGAATTGAAGGATGTCGAAGGCCTGTATGAAGCGCTCGGGCGCGGCCGCATCACTTCGACCGGTCTGCTCAATGCCGTCTTCCCGGGCCGGCTCGATGATCGCGGCGAGGCGGTCGAGCGCGATCTGATCGAGGATGAGAAGGCGCGCCTCTATGTGCGTGGCCGCGGCTTGACTCCGGGCGTGACCCTGCATTTCGCGGAATGCTGTTCGCCGCTGCCGGGCGATCGGATTGTCGGCCTGCTCGTGCCCGAACGCGGCATCGAAATCCACACTATCGATTGCGAACGTCTGGCCCAGTTTGAAGAGGGCGAGATGGATCAATGGCTCGACCTGGTCTGGACCGACGAGGCCGGTGCCAACGCCGTTTCGATGGCGCGGATCAAGGCGGTCATGCACAATGAGCCTGGCGCCCTGGCCGAGATTGCCAAAACCGTCGGCGAGAATCGCGCCAATATCGCCAATGTGAAAACCTATAAGCGGGCCGCCGATTTCTTCGAGATGGAATTCGACATCGAAGTGATTGACACCCGTCACCTGGCCAATGTGCTCGCTGCCATCCGGATGTGTTCATCCGTGGTCTCGGCGGAGCGGATGCGGGCCGAGCCCGGAGACCAAGACGAATGACACGCGACGAAGTGCTCGATGAATTCCGCGCCGCCGGCGCTCTGCTTGAGGGGCATTTTATCCTCTCCTCCGGCCTGCGCAGCGCGGTCTTCCTGCAAAAGGCGAAAGTCTTTGCCGATCCCGCGCGCACGGAGCGACTTTGCCGCGCCCTGGCGGACAAGCTGAGGGCGGAGCTTCCCGAACAACCGACGGTCATCGTCTCGCCTGCCGTTGGCGGCATCGTCCCCGGCTATGAGACGGCGCGGCAGATGGGGCTGAAGGCGCTTTATGTCGAGCGCGAGAATGGCGAATTTACCCTGCGCCGCGGCTTCGAGCTCGGGCCGCAGGATCGCGTCCTGGTGGTCGAGGATATCGTCAGCACCGGCCTGTCTTCGCGCGAATGCATCGAGGCGATCCAGGCGACCGGCGCGACGGTGATTGCCGAGGCCTGCCTGGTCGATCGCTCCGGCGGCGAGGCCGATGTCGGCGTGCCGCTGATCGCGCTGACGCAATACAAGGTGCCCGCCTATCCCGCCGACCAGCTGCCGCCGGAACTGGCCGCCATCCCCGCGATCAAGCCCGGTAGCCGGGGTCTGGCCTGATGCTGCGCCTCGGCGTCAATATCGACCATGTCGCCACCATCCGGAATGCGCGCGGCGGTGAGCATCCCGATCCGGTGCGCGCGGCCCGCCAGGCCGCCGAGAGCGGCGCTGACGGCATCACCGCGCATCTGCGCGAGGATCGCCGCCATATCACCGACAAGGATATCGACCGGCTGATGGCCGAGATCGATTTGCCGCTGAACCTGGAAATGGCGGCGACGCCGGAAATGCTCGACATCGCCCTGCGCCACAGACCGCATGCGGTCTGTCTGGTGCCGGAGAAGCGCGAGGAACGCACCACCGAGGGCGGGCTCGATATCGCCGCCGGCCATAATCATCTCGCGCCTTATGTGCGTCAGCTCGACGAAGCCGGCATCCGCGTCTCGCTCTTCATCGAGGCCGACCCGGTCCAGATCGCCGTCGCCGAGGCGATGGGCGCCAGCGTCGTCGAACTCCATACCGGCGCCTATTGCGATGCCTTCGCGCGCGGCGACAATGAAGCCGTCGCCGGCCATCTCGAATTGCTCAAGGTCGGCGCCTCGGAAGCCTTCCGCCGCGGCCTGGAAGTGCATGCCGGGCACGGCCTGACCTATGAGACGGTGAAACCGATTGCCGCAATCCGCGAGCTGATGGAGCTCAATATCGGTCATTTCCTGATCGGCGAGGCGATTTTCCGCGGCCTGCGCGAAGCGGTGACGACGATGCGCGGCCTGATCGCCGAGGCGCGGGACGGGGCGGATCCGTCGATATGATCCTTGGCCTCGGCTCAGACCTGATGGATATCCGCCGTATCGAGCGTTCGCTCGAGCGTTTTGGTGATCGTTTCGTGCAGCGTGTCTTCACCGAGGTGGAGCAGGTCAAATCGGAAGGCCGCCGCATGCGGGCGGCCAGCTATGCCAAGCGCTTTGCCGCCAAGGAGGCCGGCGCCAAGGCGCTCGGCACCGGGATTTCGCGCGGCGTGTCGTGGAAGGAAATCGGCGTCATCAATCTGCCCGGCGGCAAGCCGACGCTGGCCTTCACCGGCCGCGCGCTGGAACGCCTGATCGCGCTGACGCCGGAGGGAATGGAAGCGCATGCCCATATCACCATCACCGATGATCATCCCTATGCCCAGGCCTTCGTGGTGATCGAGGCGCGCCTGATCGTGTCGGCCCATGATTGATCCGACCGCTGATCTCGAATCCCGCATCGGCTATGTCTTCAAGGACAGAAAGCTGATCGAGCGGGCGCTGACCCATTCCAGCTTTGGCGATGGCCGCCCGGGTTTTCGCAGCTATGAACGGCTGGAATTCCTCGGTGACCGCGTGCTCGGCATGATGACGGCTGAAGCGCTATACCAGGCCTTCGATACCGCGGCTGAAGGCGCCCTGGCGCCGCGCCTCAATGCGCTGGTGCGCAAGGAGACCTGTGCCGAGGTGGCGCGCGCGATCGATCTCGGCTCGGCCCTGCGCATGGGGCGCTCGGAGGAGAAGAGCGGCGGCCGCGCCAAGACCTCTATCCTGGGCGATGCCTGCGAGGCGCTGATGGCGGCGCTCTATCTCGATGGCGGCCGGCCTTGTGTGCAGGCCTTCTACGACGCCCACTGGTCCGACAAGCTCGAGGCCTTGAAGCAGAAGCCGCGCGACGCCAAATCCATGTTGCAGGAATGGGCCGCCAAGGTCGGCCATGCCGCGCCGCGCTACCAGCTCACCGGCCGCTCCGGCCCCGATCACCGCCCGGTCTTTACCGTCCAGGTCACAATTTCACCGCTTGAACCGGCTATCGGTGAGGGCGGAACCAAGCAGACGGCTGAACGGGCCGCCGCTGAAGCACTGTTGAACAGAGAGGGCCATGATGTCGGCTGAAGCAGAAACCCGATTTGGCTTTGCCGCCGTGATCGGATCCCCCAATGCCGGCAAATCGACCCTGGTCAATGCGCTCGTCGGCGCCAAGATTTCCATCGTCACGCACAAGGTGCAGACGACACGCTTCGCCGTGCGCGGCGTGGCGATCGAGGACAAGACACAGATCTGTCTCGTTGACACGCCCGGCGTCTTCGCGCCGAAAAACCGGCTCGACAAGGCCATGGTCCGCGCCGCCTGGAGCGGTGCCGATGATGCCGATTGCGTCGTTCACGTCATCGATGTCGGTGCCCGCGATCGCATCGAGCAGGGCCAGGGCAAGCCCGGCGATCGGCTGATGGTCGATGATGATGACCGTGTCATGGAAGGCCTCAAACTGGCCGGCCGCCAGGCAACGCTGGTGCTCAACAAGATCGATACCATCGACAGCGATCATTTGCTGGCGATGTCGAAAGAGCTTTACGATACAGGTATTTACTCTGATGTTTTCATGATTTCCGCCAAGAAGGGTTTCGGCGTGCCGCTGCTGAAAGCCCATCTGGCGACGCTGATGCCGGAAGGCGTCTGGCATTATCCCGAAGACCAGATCGCCGATCTGCCGCAGCGCCTGCTGGCCGCCGAGATCACCCGCGAGAAACTCTATCTGCGCCTGCATGAGGAATTGCCCTATTCCTCCATGGTCGAAACCGAGAGCTGGAGGAAGCTGCGCGACGGGTCGGTGAGGGTCGAGCAATCCATCATCATCGAACGCGACAGCCAGAAACCCATCGTGCTCGGCAAGCATGGCTCCGCCGTCAAGGCGATCGGCGAGGCGGCCCGGCGCGAGCTCGAGGAAATGCTCGGCTGCCGCGTCCATCTCTTCATCAATGTGAAGGTCGATCCCCGCTGGATGGCGCGCCGCTCCCACTTCTCCGATGTCGGGCTTGATTTCGATGCCTAGGCTCGCCGTGATCGAGACCTGCGATGGAATGGTCTGATAGCGGCATTGTCCTGGCGGTTCGGCCGCACGGGGAGACCAGCGCGAT
>NZ_CAXBKN010000041.1:0-24267 GCF_963976135.1 uncultured Maricaulis sp. | reverse complement strand
TCCGCGAAGGCGGTCGCACCGTTGGTGCCGGCGTCGTCTCGAAAATCGTCGACTAGTCAGACAGACCCTGTCTGAATGCAGAGGGCGATCCGCGATGCGGGTCGCCCTTTTTGCTGCCGCGCCGGTCGTGATGGCGGGCGGGTCGCTGCCGGTGGGTGTGCAAACTGGCATTCACCCCCATCCTTGAACGCGGTAAGTGTGAGGGCGAAGAGCAAGCCGGAAGCGGGGCCTGACGGGCATGGTGAACACAGCGGATACCGGGCCGGGCGGCGAGATTGCCCGTCTGCTCGAACAGGCCAACCAGCAGCGCCTCAATGACGCTTTCGATGCGGCGCGGCTGAGCTGTCACGACGTGTTCGCGCGCGACCCGGCCAATGCGTCGGCGATGTGCCTGCTCGGCGTGTGTGATCTGGAGAGCGGGGCGATCGAGGCAGGCCGGGCCTGGCTCGACAAGGCCGAGGCGGCCAATCCTTCCCTGCCGCAATTGCATCTCTACCGCTCGATCCAGTGGGAAATGCTCGGCGAGATCGATCATGCCCTGGCATCGGCGACCGAGGCGACTCGCCTGGCGCCGGACCTGTTTGATGCCTGGGGGCGACTGGGTGACCTGGCTGGACGCGCGGGCGAATTCGCGACGGCAGCGATGGCCTTGCAGCGGGCGCTCGAGGCGGGCCCTGTTCATCCGGCGCGACCGCAAATCGCCCTGCGGCTCGCCGGTGCCTGTATCGAGATGTCGGATGTCGCCGGGACCCGGCGTGCGCTTGAGATCGCCGAGCAGGGCGGTCTGGATCGCCATCCCGATGTTTTGCGTCTGCGCACCGCACTGGCGCGCCAGTCGGGCGACTGGACGGCGATGGAGGCGCTGGCGGAGCGCTGGGTGGCCGCGGCGCCGGGCGAAGATGAGGCCTTGAGTGCCCATGCCATGGCGCTCGGGCAGCTGGGCTATTACGCCCGCGCCGCGCGGATCTACCGGCCGGTGGCCGAGGCGGATCCCCAGATCGCCGACAATTGGGCCGCGCTCGGCCGTCTGGTGCTGGGCGCGCGCGATATCGCGGCCGCTGAGGCCCTGTTCGACAAGGCGCTCGCGCTCGATCCGGATAATGCCGAGGCCGCCTTCGGCCTGGCGCGTGTGAATACTTTCCTGGGCCGTTTTGAGAAGGCCGAGGCCCTGTGCCGCCAGGTCCTTGAAATCGATCCGGGGCATCTGGAGGCCTATGGGCAATTATGCGAGGTCTCATCGGGACGGCTGAGTGATGATGAACTGGCCGCCCTGCAGACCAGCCTCGACCAGACCGGCCTGGCGGCTGACCGGCAGGCAATCGGCCTGTTCGCGCTCGGTGATGCCCTGCATCAGCGCAAACAGCCCCGGGACGCCTTTCAGGCCTGGTCGCGCGCCAATGCCACCAAGAAGGTCCAGCACGGACACGCGATTTCGGGCGGGTATGACCGCACAGCCCAGGCGGCGCTGACGGATTCGCTGATGGCGATGTTCGCCGCGCCGGTCGAGGCGGCAGCCCTGCCGGAGATCAAGATCGCCCGGCCGATCTTCATTGTCGGCATGCCGCGCTCCGGGACGACATTGATCGAGGCGGCGATTGCGGCGCATGACGAGGTCACCGCCGGCGGCGAGCTGAGCGCCATGCCCTTCATTCTCGAGGAATTCCTGGCCTGGGCCCGCCGCACCGGCTGGACGGGTGGCGAAATCCCGGTGATGCAGCGCATGGCCTGGCGGACGCGGTATTTCTCCCAGCATGCCGAGCTGGGGCTCGATCAGGCGCAATGGGTCACCGATAAACAGCCCTCCAATTTTCTCGCGGTCGGCCTGATCCGGCAATTATTCCCCGACGCGCCGGTGATCCATATCCGGCGCCGGCCGGTGGAGACGGCATTCTCGATCTTCCGGCGCAATTTCTCGCGCCAATGGCCCTTTGCCCATGACCTTGGTGATATCGCGCATTACTACGCGCAGCAGGCGCGCCTGTGCGCTCATTGGGAAGCAGTGATGGGGCGGCGCTATACGACGCTGCAATACGAGGCGCTGGTGGCCGATTTCGAAGCCAGACTGCGCTATGTCATCGCGCGGACGGGGCTGGGCTGGAGCCGGAAATGCCTCGACTTCCACCTCCAGGATCGCTCGGTGATGACCTTCAGTTCCGTCCAGGTGCGCGAGCCCGCCTCGACCCGGCATCTCAATTCAACGGCGCCCTATGGCGCCGAGCTCGGCGATTTCGATACCCGCATTGGCGCGCTCGGCATTGACCCCCAGACCGGCGCCTGGCTGGGGGAAGCCGCGACGGACGCTGCAGCGGGACAGGCGCCGGATGGCAAGCGCGGCCTTGGCTCGATTTTCGGCAATCTGTTTGGCGGCGCGGCACGGAGCGAGTAGATGGCGGCGAGCCTGCAGCAGATTGTGCAAATGTTGCAGCAAGGCGATGCGGCGCGCGCCGAGGCCGAATTGAACACCCTGTTGCAGACCCATCCGCAGGATGTGGAAGCGCTTCACCTGCGAGGCCTGGCGCGCGGCAAGATCGGACGATTTGCGGACGGGGTTGCCGACCTCGAGGCCGCGGCCCGCCGCCATCCCCAGCCGCAGGCCGTGCTCAATAATCTTGGCAATCTCCACCGCCGCTCCGGCCGCCCCGATCTGGCGGCGGCGAGCTATCGCCGCGCCACCGGATACGCGCCGGGCTTTATTGATGCCTGGTTCAATCTCGGTGTCGCGCTCGCCGAATCCGGGCAAGTCGAAGAGGCGATCGACGCCTACCAGGCCGTGCTGGCGCTGCAGCCGGGCCATGCCGCCAGCCTCAACGGACTGGGCAATCTCGCGGTCACACAAGGGGAGCTGGATGCGGCGCTGGACTGGTTCGACCAGGCTGTCAGCGCGCAACCGGATGCGGCCTATATCCGGGTCAATCGTGGCTGTCTCTACCGCACGCTTGGCCGTCTCGACGCGGCGCTGGGCGATCTTGATCTGGCCGTGAAACTGGCGCCGCGCTTTGCCGATGCGCACTACCAGCGCGCCAATAGCCTGCGCAATCTGGGCCGGCTGGATGCGGCGCGGCAAGACTATGTCCATGCCCTGCAATGCGCGCCGCTGCGCGCCGACATTCATCGCGACCAGGCTAGTCTGGCCTGGGAAATGGGCGAGGGTGCGGGGGCGACCGGTCTGCTCGACCAGGTCCTGCGACAGCAGGGTGATGCGGGCCTGCAGCTGGTGCGCGCCGAAATCCTGATGCGCTCGGGCCAGCCCGCCGAGGCCGAGCGGGCGGCGAGCCGGGCATTGGAGCTGGACCCGGCCAACCTGCCGGCGCGCGCCCTGCGCGGCGAATTGCGCAGCAAGCTGGGCGATCGCAGTGCCGGGCTGGATGATCTGCGGGAGGCCTTTCGCAGGACGGTGCCGGCAGGCGGCGCGGCGGCGCCCGATTTTGCGATTCGACATCAGCTGGTCGAAGCCCTGCTGCCGGCCGGCGAGGTCGAGGAGGCCCTGACACTGCTTGAGGCCGAGCCGGCCGCCGCTGATCTCCAGAAACACATTGCTCTTCAATCGCTTGCCTGGCGGATGAGTGGGGATGGGCGGTATCGGGACTATTATGATTATGACCGCTTCACCGCCAAACGTATGATCGAGACGCCGCCGGGTTATGCCTCGCTGGAGGCGTTCAATGCGGCGCTGGCGCGTGAGATCGAGCGTTTGCATGGCAGTGGCGCCCAACCGCTCGACCAGACCCTGTTCGGTGGCACGCAATCGGCGGGGCGGCTGTGGGACCAGGACAGTGCGGTCATTCGCGATCTTGCCGATGCCTTGCTTGCGGCAGCCCGGGCCTTTGTCGCCAGCCTGCCCGATGATCCCGGCCATCCTTTCCTCCGGCGCAAGAGCGCGGACCTCAAATTGACGGGTGCCTGGTCGGTCCGGCTGCGATCGGGCGGCGGGCATGTCGATCATATCCATCCGGCGGGCTGGATCAGCGCTTCCTATTATGTCGCGGTACCCGAGAGCGTGATGGCCGGTGACCGGGCCGGGTGGCTGCGGCTGGGCGCGTCTGGCGTTGCCGGGCTTGACCTGCCGGCCGAGCGCTACATCCAGCCGGAGCCAGGGGCTGCGATCTTCTTTCCCTCCTATCTCTGGCACGGGGTGGAGCCCTTCGTCTCGGACGAGGTGCGCGTGACGGCGCCGTTTGACCTGATTCCGGCCTGACCGGAGCGGATCCGGCCCGGCGGCGGGCGGAATTCCCCTGCCGCGTGTACGGCTTTGACGGTCAGTGCTCCAAAGCCACGAAGAATGAGGCAATTGCGCCACAGTGCACCCGAAATGCCGGGTTCCAGGCCGTCAGACGGCGGTGTGTCATTGACCCCTGGCAAAGCGCGCGCCTATTTTGGCAGCAAGGCGGGGAATCGTGTGCCCCGTTGAGAGGGGGGAGTCCAACCTGATGAAAAATCAGGGCGTGCTTCCCATTTCATAATCCTTACTCGGAGGGATATAGAGTGAGACGCACTTCTTTGAAGGCTTGTCTGATGGCAAGCACCCTCATTTCCGGTCTGGCTGTAGCAGCCCCGGCAATGGCACAAGAGCAGGACGTGGTCACAGTGACCGGTTCGCGCATCCAGCGTACTGATACGATCGCACCAAGCCCGGTGACGAACGTGACAGCTGAACAGCTGGCTGTTGTGAACACCGTCAACACCGAAGACTTCATTAACTCCCTGCCACAGGTTGTCCCGTCTTTTGACGCGACCTCAAACAACCCAGGTGATGGTACGGCACGGGTCAGCCTTCGTGGCCTTGGCGCAAACCGCACACTGGTCCTCATTGACGGTCAGCGCTTCGTCGCTTCGGGCGTCAACCAGATCGTCGATCTGAACAACATCCCGGCCGCCATGGTCCAGAGCGTTGATATCGTGACCGGTGGTGCTTCCGCTGTTTACGGTTCCGACGCTGTTGCCGGTGTTGTCAACTTCCTCCTGAAGGACGATTTCGAAGGCGTTGAAATCAACGCTTCGACGGAAACTTCCCTCGGCGACCTCGACGGTTCGATCACCACGCTTGCGATCACCATGGGTGGCAATTTCGATGGCGGCCGCGGCAACGCAGTCATCTCGATGGGCTACACCAATCGTGAAGCTCTGTTCCAAGGCGATCGTGACTTCTCGTCCGACACGCTGTGGGATCCAGGTCCAGGCAATGAAGCTGATGGCTTCATCCTCGGCGGTTCGTCCAACATTCCAGGCACCCGCTTCCGCGGCGCGACCTCGACCAACTTTGGCGCCTACGGCGCTGGTTTGATCGCGGCCGATCCACGTTGTGCAGCCCCTAACGTTTGTTCGGGCTTCTTCAACAATGGCGGACAAGTTCTGGGCATGCGCTTCGGTAACCCGAATGACACCTATAACTACGCGCCGTCCAACTACCTGCAGCTGCCGCAGGAACGCTATAATATTTCGGCGTTCGCAACCTATGACGTCAATGAGCACATCGAGCTCTACGGCCGTGGCATCTACGCCAATAACGTCGTTGACTCGCAGCTGGCCCCATCGCCTGCTGGCATCACCTTCAACGTGAACCTGGACAATCCGAATCTGCCTGCAACCCTGCTGGCCCTGATGACGAATGACCCAGGCTCCAACAATGGTGATGGCACGGCCACAATCCGGACCAGCCGTCGCTACCAGGAAGTCGGAACGCGCAACTCTCTGCGTGATACGAGCTCCTTCCAGATGGTGTTCGGCGCTCGCGGCGACCTCAGCTCAAACTGGAACTATGACGCGTTCGCAAACTATTCGCGTTCCTCGGTCTCGCAGATCCAGACGGGCAATCTGTCCGTGTCGGCCCTGCAGGCTGGTATCCTCTGCGACGGCGGCCCTACGGCTCTCGCCAGCGGTTGTTCGGCACCATATGTTGATATCTTCAACGGCCCGGATTCCATGTCCCAGGCTGCTGTCGATTACGTGTCGAAGACCGGCGCGCAAATCGATACCATCGAGAGCTTCCAGACTGTTGCGACCTTGGGCGGGGTTTTCCCGATGTTCCAGTCGCCAGCAGCCGAAGAGCCACTCGCAGTGGTGTTCGGTGTCGAATATCGTGAATCCAGCGCAGACTCCCTGCCTGACTCGGTTCTCGGCCCTGACGTTCGCGGCTTCAACCAGGCTCTGCCTGTTAGCGGTAGCTTCGACGTGACCGAATTCTTCACCGAGGTTGAGATGCCACTGGTGCAGAACAGGCCTGGCATGGACTCGCTTTCGGTGAATCTTGCGTTCCGTTCTTCGGATTACAGCACGATCGGCAATGCCGAGACCTTCGCTGCCGGCGTGTCCTGGGCTGTGGACGATCAGATCCGCTTCCGTGGTAACTTCAACCGCGCTGTCCGTGCACCAAATGTTGGTGAACTGTACGCGCCATTGACCAATGGTTTCCCGGGCGCAGCTGATCCTTGCTCGGGCGGTGCCAATGGTTCGTGGACTGCTGCGACCAACACTGCTTCTTGCGTCGCCGCTGGCGTCCCGGCAGCAAATGTCGGTACTCCATTCCAGGGCAATGCCCAGATGGAAGCCCTGTTCGGTGGTAATCCGAACCTCGGCGCTGAAACCGCCGACACCTACACTGTCGGTGTCATTCTCTCGCCAAACGCGATTGAAGGTCTCACGCTGCAGCTCGATTACTACAATATCTCGATCGAAGACGCGATCACCACCATCCCGCTGCAGACCCTGCTGGATGAGTGCCACATCACGGGTATCGCATCGTCTTGCGCCGCCCTGGCCGGTGGTCGTAACCCAGCGACGGGCGAGATGGGGGCCAATGGCTTCTTCCCTGGTCTGACCGCGATCAATGCTGCTGTCATCGACGCTGAAGGTATCGATCTCCGGATCGATTACGGCTTCAGCGCCGACGTTATCGGCCTGCCAGGTGATGTCGCCATCACCTATTATGGCGGTTACACCATGACGGCTGACACGACCAACTCGGCAACCTCGCCGACGACCGTCTGTGCCGGCTTCTATGGTCTGAACTGCGGCGAGCCTACGCCGGAGTACAAGCATTCGATGCAAACGTCTTGGTATACGGGGCCGTTCACGACCTCGCTGCGCTGGCGTTATATCGGTGCCGTCGAAGCTGATGCTGCGACTGCACCACTGGTCAGCACTTTGACTGACCATATCGATGCAACCAGCTACTTCGACGTGACTTTCCAGTGGGACATCAACGACACATTCGCGTTGACCACTGGCATCACCAACATCACCGACACCGACGTGCCAACCATCGGCTCGACCGGTTCGGAGCAGGCCAATACCTGGCCTGCAACGTACGACACACTGGGGCGTCGCCTCTTTGTTGGCGGTACGATGCGCTTCTAATCAACGCGTCAGCGTTTGATGGGGAAAGGGCGGTCCTTCGGGGCCGCCCTTTTTCTTTGTGCCTGTGCCAGGATGTTAAGCGGCGCTGCCTGCTGCGCATGCGGCGGTGAGGGGCGTGGGTCGCGATACGAGGCCATGAGGCCAATGCGTTCAGACCTCCGGCCCGGGATATGCGTTCCGGGCCCGGCGTGGGAATGGCGAGTTCCAGGGCAGGGGGCGCCCGGAGCGGGCGTGCCACGGGCCTGGGGAGGGCAGCCTGGGGCTCGACCATGCCGGGCCGCCGGTAACGCTGTCCGGCCCGCAGCTGAGAGGCAGATTTGCTTGTCAAATCGAGCCACGGCATCATCAAGCATGATCAGCCAGACCCGGAACCCAAATCAGACCCGTTCGGCATGGTCCCAGTATTGGGAGCTTGACGGGGCCCATGAGCAACGTGCGGTGGGCGGGCCGCGCTACCGCGCCACATTCGAGCAATTCTGGCGCGATCAGCTCGAGCCCGAATTCGCCTCCCGCTCGAGCCTGCGCGTCCTCGATGCGGCCTGCGGTGATGGCGCCGTGACGCGCCATTGTGCCGCGATCTGGCAAGGCCATCAGGACTGCACGCTCGACCTGCACGCCACGGACTGCTCCGAGCGGGCGCTGGCGGCCATTGACGCCCTGTCGCTGCCGGGTGGCCCGAGTCTGGTCGTTGCGGATGCGAAATCGCTGCCCTATGCGCAAGGCGCGTTCGACTGCGTGCTCAGTCAGTGCGGGCTGGAATATGCCGGTCTTGCAGCGTTCGAGACTGCCGCAGGCCTGGTCGCTCCAGGCGGGTGCCTGATGGCGCTGGTCCATCATGATGAGGGCCTGATCCACCAGGAATGTGGCGGCCATCACGACCTGCTGAGCGCCATCGCCGACAGTGCGGTATTTGAGCACGGCAAGGCCCTGTTTGATTTGCAGCGTCTTGGCGATTCCGGTGAAATCGCGCCGGAGGCGGTAGCGGATGCGGCCGCGGAGGTCGGGCGCGAGCTGGCCGGCTTGCTGGCGGGCCTTGACGCCTATCCCCGCGATGGGGCGCGGCAGCATGCCGAGCGGCTGCTGCAGGACTTTTCCGCGCTGTGCGCCCGCCATACTGCCTATGCGCCCGATCAGGCCTGCCAGTGGCTCGAATTCCACCAGGGCGCGCTGATGGCCTTCCGGCTGCGCATGCAGAGCATGTTGACGGCCGGCCAGGGCGAGGCCGAAATGGGCCAGCTGGAGGCGGTGCTGGCGGATGCCGGTCTGGGGCAGATCGAAACCGGTATTTTGGGGGCGGCCGATACCGGTCAGCCACTCGCCTGGTCGCTGCGCGCTTGCGCGGCTTGACATTCGCTTCAAGCAGGCCGATACCGCCGCTCTTGTCAGCAGGCATGGGAAGAATGCGCTCACTTCTGCGTTTTAGCTGTTTTCATATGGCGCCGCAGGATGTAGAGAGCTGCGCTTCAGGTGTGGTGACGGCGACGTCGCCATGCTAGTTCGCGTGCGCGATATAGGGGTGTAGCTCAGTTGGTAGAGCATCGGTCTCCAAAACCGAGGGTCGTGGGTTCGAGTCCCTCCGCCCCTGCCATGCCGCGCTGACGTGAAATAGTCCTTACCGGGCGATTGAAATGACGGTCCCGACGGGCCAGATGGAAGTTTATGACGCGGAACAGGAACGATAAGGTGCCAGCCAAGCCCAAGCAGGACGGTGCACCCGCGAAAAAGCGGAGTGTCAATCCGTTCCAGTATCTCGCCCAGGTCCGCCAGGAAGCCCGCAAGGTCACCTGGACGAGCCGTCAGGAGACGATCGTCTCCACAATACTGGTGCTGATATTGAGCACGATCGCAATTCTGTTCTTCTGGATGGTCGACCTCGGCATCCAGTTCACGGTCCAGAGCCTTCTGGCTCTCGGCGCCGGCGCTTAGGAGGAGGCTGTATGTCTGCCAAATGGTATATCGTGCACGCCTATTCGAACTTCGAGAAGAAGGTCGCCGAGGCGATCCGCACCGAGGCCAGAATCCAGGGACTTGAGGAAAAGTTCGAAGAAATCCTCGTTCCGACAGAAGAAGTGGTGGAAGTTCGCAAGGGTCGCAAGATCAATGCCGAGCGCAAGTATTTCCCCGGCTATGTCCTCGTGAAGATGGTCATGTCCGACGACGCCTATCACCTCGTCAAGAATACGCCGAAAGTCACCGGTTTCCTCGGTTCAGGCAATAAGCCGATGCCGGTCACGGAAAACGAAGTGAAGCGGATTCTGGGGCAGATGTCGGAGGATGCGGAACGTCCGCATCCGACCGTGTCCTACCAGATCGGCGAGACCGTCAATGTCATCGACGGTCACTTCGCCAGCTTCAACGGCGTGGTCGAGGAAGACGATCACGAGAATGGCCGCCTCAAGGTTGCCATCAATATTTTTGGCCGGGCAACGCCGGTCGAACTCGAATACGGGCAAGTCGAGAAAATCGGCTGATCCGTAATATTGCGGGAGGTGCCGGCGGCAAGACCATGCCGGGCCGTACCGCGAAACCACAGGGCGTCTATTGCGCCTTTTAAAGGAGTGGGAACATGGCCAAGAAGATCACCGGCTATATCAAGCTGCAAGTGCCTGCCGCGGCAGCCAATCCGTCGCCGCCTATCGGGCCGGCGCTGGGTCAGCGCGGCGTCAATATCATGGAATTCTGCAAGGCCTTCAACGCGAAGACCCAGGAGATGGAAAAAGGGATGCCAATCCCGACGATCATCACCGTGTTTTCCGACAAGTCCTTTACTTTCGTCACCAAGTCGCCACCGGCCAGCTTCTTCCTGAAGAAGGCTGCCAAGGTCACCAAGGGCAGCACGACGCCCGGCCTGACCTCCGGCGGTACCGTTTCAATGTCCCAGTGCCGTGACATTGCCGAACAGAAAATGAAAGACCTCAACGCGAGTGAGCTCGACCAGGCGACCAAGATCATCGTCGGTTCTGCCCGTTCCATGGGTCTGCAGGTTACGGAGTAGAGTGATGGCGAAACTGGGAAAACGTCTGGCCGCCGCGCGCGAAGGTATTTCGCGCGATGAAGCCTATTCGGTCGACGCCGCTGTCAAGCACGTCAAGACCAATGCGAAAGCCAAGTTCGACGAGACCGTTGAGCTGGCCATCAATCTGGGTGTCGATCCACGCCATGCTGACCAGATGGTCCGCGGCGTCTGTCATCTGCCGCACGGTACCGGGCGGACTGTCCGCGTCGCCGTGTTCGCGCGCGGCCCCAAGGCCGATGAAGCGACCAAGGCCGGTGCCGATGTCGTCGGTGCCGAGGACCTGATGGAACAGATCCTGGCCGGCAATATCAATTTCGACAAGGTCATCGCGACCCCGGACATGATGCCGATCGTCGGCCGTCTCGGTAAGGTGCTCGGCCCGCGCGGCATGATGCCGAACCCGAAGGTCGGTACCGTCACCATGGACGTGACCAAGGCAATCGAAGCCTCCAAGGGCGGTGCTGTCGAGTTCCGTGCTGAAAAGGCCGGGATTGTCCATGCCGGCGTCGGCAAGGCGAGCTTCACCGAAGCGGCGCTGTCTGAAAATGTTCGCGCCCTCGTGGATGCGGTCATGAAGGCAAAGCCGACCGGTGCCAAGGGAACCTATCTGAAGCGTATCGGGATCAGCTCAACCATGGGCCCCGGCGTCAAGATCGACTCAAGCGACGCTGTTTCAGCGTAACGCTATTGAATTTCGGTTCGACTGGCTGTAGCCGGTCGAACCGTTCGGGTCTCCATCATGCGTGTTGTGCATGGGTTGGCCCACCTGTCCGAGATCACAAGGGGTGCGGCGTTCGCGTCGGGTCTTAATCCAATCCAGGCCTTGTGTGAGACAGAGCGAGATACCTTCGGCCTTGTTCAAGGCCGTCGGTTCGAGCCCTGGGACAGGAATACGCTGCGGCGTGGCCGCTCCCGTGCCGGGAGTTGCCGCATCGGGGCGTCTTCAACGGGCTTCCCATGGTGGGAGGCTCAGACTAGGGAGTCCGCATATGGATCGCACGCAAAAAGAAGCATCCGTTGAAGAGCTGAAGAGCATCTTCGCCGGTAGCGGATCCGTGGTCATGACCCAGTATTCGGGTATGACCGTTGCGGAAATGACGAACCTGCGCATCAAACTTCGTGAAGTTGGTGGCACGTTCAAGGTGGTTCGTAACCGCCTCGCCAAAATCGCTCTGCAAGGCCAGCCAGGTGAGGGCGCAGCCGATCTGTTTACAGGTCCGGTCGCTGTCGCTTACTCGGAAGACTTTGTTTCGGCGCCAAAGGTTGTGGTCGATTACGCCAAGACCAATGAGAAGATGATCATTCTCGGCGGCTTCATGGAAGAGAATGTGTTCGATGCCGCTGGCATTACCGCACTCTCCAAAATGCCGTCCCGCGAAGAACTCATCGGTACCATTGCCGCCCGTCTTACGGGTCAAGCCTCTCAGGTGGTCCAGCGACTCATGTCGCCGGGGCAAGGTCTTGCGGGCGCCGTCGAGGCGATCCGCGAACAAGCCGCCGCATAACGTCATTCTCCGCATTCGAACCGACAAACCAACGTTTTACAAGGAATTGAACAAATGGCTGATGTAGCTAAACTCTGTGACGAACTTTTGGCCCTGACCATTCTGGAAGCCAAAGAACTCAACGATCTTCTCGAAGAAAAAGGCATCAAGGCTGCGGCCGTTGCTGTCTCTGCCGGCCCTGCCGCTGGTGGCGCTGCCGAGGCTGCTGAAGAGCAGACCGAATTCGACGTCATGCTGGTGTCTGCCGGCGAGAAGAAGATCAATGTGATCAAGGAAGTCCGCGGTATCACGGGTCTCGGCCTGAAAGAAGCCAAGGACCTCGTCGAAGCCGCACCGAAGGCTGTCAAGGAAGGCGCGAGCAAGGCAGAAGCTGCCGACATCAAAGCCAAGCTTGAAGCTGCCGGCGCGACCGTCGAGCTGAAATAATCACGCTTTTGCGTGACAGAGTCTGGTGCTCTCGGGCGCGTGGGGTAAACCTGCGCGTCCGTTAGCCCGTCTTTGAGAATTGGCGTTCCCCTGCTGTCGCTCCAGGGGGAAGCGCCCAACCAGTCCCGGTGCCAATCGGGGTTATGGAGCGGCACGGCGCGGGGTTTCCCCGCATCAGATGCGCAGTGCTGTCTGCGAAGGGAGCCGACATGGGTCTATCGTTCACCGGCAAGAAGCGGATTCGCAAGTCATTCGGTCGTATTCCGGAAACTGTTGCGATGCCGAATCTGATCGAAGTTCAGAAAAGCTCTTACGAGCAGTTTCTGATGAAGGATGTGCGCGCCAGCGAGCGCCCGGACACCGGATTGCAGACCGTTTTCAAATCGGTCTTCCCGGTCAAGGATTTTGCCGATCGCGCCGTGCTCGATTTCGTGTCCTACGAATTCGAAACGCCGAAGTTCGATACTGAAGAATGCCAGCAGCGCGACATGACCTATGCCGCGCCGCTGAAGGTCAAGATGCGCCTCATCGTGTTTGATGTGGACGAAGAAACCGGCGCCCGCTCGGTCAAGGACATCAAGGAGCAGGATGTCTATATGGGCGATATTCCGCTCATGACGGACAAGGGCACCTTCATCGTCAATGGCACCGAGCGCGTCATCGTCTCGCAGATGCACCGTTCGCCGGGCGTCTTCTTCGACCATGACCGTGGCAAGACCCACACCTCCGGCAAATTCCTGTTTGCCGCCCGGATCATTCCATACCGCGGCTCCTGGCTGGACTTTGAGTTCGACGCCAAGGATGTCGTGCACATGCGCCTCGATCGCCGCCGCAAATTGCCGGCGACAACGCTCCTCTATGCCCTCGGCCTGGACAAGGAGGAGATCCTCTCCACCTTCTATCAGACCATCAGCTATAAGAGCACGAAGAAGGGCTGGACCGTTCCTTACGTGAAGGAACGCTGGCGCGGGGCCAAGCCGGCACGCGATCTCGTCGACGCCAAGACCGGCGATGTGATCGCCGAGGCGGGCAAGAAAATCTCTGCGCGTGCGGCCAACAAGCTGGCCGAGGAAGGCCTCGAACTGCTTCTGGTTTCCGATGCTGATATCCTGGGCAGCTATATCGCCGAGGACATGGTCAATACGGACACTGGCGAAATCTTCGTGGAGGCCGGTGACGAGCTGACCGAAGAAGTGCTGGAAATCCTCAAGACGACCGGCGTCAAGGCGCTCAGCATCCTCGATATCGATCCCGCGACGGGCATCGGTCCCTATATGCGCAACACGCTCGCCGTCGACAAGAATGACAGCCGTGAGCAGGCGCTGGTCGACATCTACCGGGTCATGCGCCCGGGCGAGCCGCCGACGGCCGATACCGCCGAAGCCATGTTCCAGGGCCTGTTCTTTGATTCAGAGCGCTATGACCTTTCCGCCGTTGGCCGGGTCAAGATGAATATGCGCCTCGATCTCGATGCGCCGGACGATATGCGCACCCTGCGCAAGGAAGACATCCTGGCCGTGCTCAAGACCCTGGTGGGTCTGCGCGATGGCCGTGGTGAAATCGACGATATCGACAATCTCGGCAATCGCCGGGTGCGCTCGGTCGGCGAGCTGATGGAAAACCAGTACCGCATCGGCCTGCTCCGCATGGAGCGCGCGATCAAGGAACGCATGTCCTCGGTCGATATCGAGACCGTCATGCCGCACGATCTCGTCAATGCCAAACCGGCTGCCGCTGCCGTGCGTGAATTCTTCGGCTCTTCGCAGCTGTCGCAATTCATGGACCAGACCAACCCGCTCTCCGAAGTGACGCACAAGCGTCGTCTCTCGGCGCTTGGGCCTGGTGGTCTGACCCGCGAGCGTGCCGGCTTCGAAGTCCGCGACGTGCACCCGACCCATTATGGCCGGATCTGTCCGATTGAAACGCCTGAAGGTCCGAATATCGGCCTGATCAACTCACTGTCGACTTTTGCCCGCGTCAACAAGTACGGCTTTATCGAGAGCCCGTATCGCCGCGTCGAAAACGGCAAGTTGATGGACCAGGTCGATTATCTCTCGGCGATGCAGGAATCCCGTTACGCGATCGCCCAGGCAAACGCCCATGTCACCGAGACCGGCGAGCTCGACAACGAGTTCGTCAATTGCCGCGTCGCCGGCGATGTGACCCTGGTCCCGCGCGATGAAGTGAATTACATCGACGTCTCGCCGAAACAGGTTGTTTCGGTTGCGGCAGCGCTGATTCCCTTCCTCGAAAACGATGACGCCAATCGCGCCCTGATGGGCTCGAACATGCAGCGTCAGGCCGTGCCACTGGTGAAGGCGGAAGCGCCGCTGGTCGGTACCGGCATGGAAGCTGTCGTGGCCCGCGATTCCGGGGCTGCCGTTGCAGCGCGCCGGACCGGTGTTGTCGAGCAGGTCGATGCCACGCGTATCGTGATCCGGGCAACCGAAGACCTCGATGCCGCCAAGTCGGGCGTCGACATCTATCGCCTGTCCAAGTTCCAGCGTTCCAACCAGTCGACCTGTATCAACCAGCGCCCGATCGTGCGTGTGGGCGATGAAGTGATCACCGGCGATATCATCGCCGACGGTCCGTCGACGGATCTGGGTGAGCTGGCGCTCGGCCGCAATGTGGTCGTCGCCTTCATGCCGTGGAATGGCTACAACTTCGAGGATTCGATCCTGATCTCCGAGCGCATCGTGCGCGACGACGTCTTCACCTCGATCCACCTGGAAGAGTTTGAGGTCGCAGCCCGCGATACCAAGCTCGGGCCGGAAGAAATCACGCGTGACATTCCCAATGTCGGCGAGGAAGCCCTGCGCAATCTCGACGAAGCCGGTATCGTCGCCGTTGGTGCCGAAGTGGCCGCTGGCGACATTCTCGTCGGCAAGGTGACCCCGAAGGGCGAAAGCCCGATGACGCCGGAAGAAAAGCTTCTGCGCGCCATCTTCGGTGAAAAGGCGTCCGATGTTCGTGACACCTCCCTGCGCATGCCATCGGGTGCCACCGGCACCGTGGTGGAAGTGCGGGTGTTCAACCGTCACGGCGTCGACAAGGATGAGCGCGCGATCTCGATCGAGCGTGAAGAGATCGAACGTCTCGGCACGGACCGTGATGACGAGCTCACCATCCTCGAGCGCAATATCTACCAGCGCTTCGGTGAAGTGCTGCTGGGCAAGACCTCGGTCTCCGGACCGCGCGGCTTCCCCAAGGGCAAGGTGACCCAGGAATCCCTCGACGAGACCCCGCGCTCCCAGTGGTGGCGTATTGGCCTCGATGACGAAAAGGCGATGGCCGAAGTCGAAGCGCTGCAAAAGCAGTTCGACGATTCGCGCGCTCGCCTCGACCGTCGTTTCGAGGACAAGGTCGACAAGCTCCAGCGCGGCGATGAAATGCCGCCAGGCGTGATGAAGATGGTCAAGGTCTTTGTCGCTGTGAAGCGCAAGCTTCAGCCCGGCGACAAGATGGCCGGCCGTCACGGCAATAAGGGTGTCATCTCCAAGATCAATCCGATCGAGGACATGCCTTTCCTGGAAAATGGTGAAGCCGTCGACATCGTGCTCAATCCACTTGGCGTGCCAAGCCGGATGAATGTCGGTCAGATCCTGGAAACCCACCTCGGCTGGGCCAGCCGTGGTCTGGGCGCCCAGATCGGCGAGGCCTATGAGGCCTACAAGCGCGACGGCAAGATCGAAGCGCTCAAGGACGAACTCAAGCGGGCCTATGGCGACGATGCCGAACTGCCCGAGACCGATGAGGGTCTCGCCGAGCTGAGCCAGAATCTCAGGCTTGGCGTTCCCTTCGCAACACCGGTCTTTGACGGTGCCCGCGAAGCCGATGTGACAGCGATGCTGGTCAAGGCGGGTCTCGATCCGTCCGGGCAGGTGACACTGCATGACGGCCGCACAGGTGAGCGTTTCCGCCGCAAGGTAACGGTCGGTGTCAAACACCTGCTCAAACTGCACCACCTGGTCGACGACAAGATCCATGCCCGTTCCATCGGGCCGTACAGCCTCGTGACCCAGCAGCCGCTGGGCGGCAAGGCACAGTTCGGCGGCCAGCGCTTCGGCGAGATGGAAGTGTGGGCACTGGAAGCTTACGGCGCAGCCTATACGCTGCAGGAAATGCTGACGGTGAAGTCGGATGACGTGGCAGGCCGGACCAAGGTCTATGAAGCCATTGTCCGCGGCGACGACACTTTTGAAGCCGGCATTCCGGAAAGCTTCAACGTGCTGGTCAAGGAAATGCGTTCGCTCGGCCTCAACGTCGAACTGAAGAACGGCTAAGGCTGCAATCTATACGCGGGGCGGGCTCTGGGCCCGTCCCGTTTACCCTTTTGGGAGACGCCGACATGAACCATGATGTCATGAACATCTTCAATCCGGCAGCCGAAGGCCCAGCCTTCGACCGGATCCGGATTGCGCTCGCCAGCCCGGAGAAAATTCACTCCTGGTCCTTTGGCGAAGTCAAAAAGCCGGAAACCATCAATTACCGGACCTTCAAGCCGGAGCGCGACGGTCTGTTCTGCGCCCGCATCTTTGGGCCCGTGAAGGATTACGAATGCCTGTGCGGCAAGTATAAGCGCATCAAGTACAAAGGTATCGTCTGCGAAAAGTGCGGCGTTGAAGTGACCCTGGCCCGCGTCCGGCGCGAGCGTATGGGCCATATCGAGCTGGCTGCACCCGTCGCGCATATCTGGTTCCTGAAATCCCTGCCATCGCGGATCTCGATGATTCTCGACATGGCATTGAAGGATGTCGAACGGGTTCTCTACTTCGAGAATTACGTTGTCATCGAGCCCGGTCTGACGCCGCTCCAGCCCTTCCAGCTTCTGTCCGAAGAAGAATATATGGAAGCCCAGGACGAGTATGGCGAAGATGCCTTCACCGCCGGTATCGGTGCTGAAGCCGTGCGCGAAATCCTGATCAATATGGACCTGGCTGCCGAATGCGAAAAAGTTCGCGTCGACATGAAGGAAACCGGGTCGGAGCTGAAGCTCAAGAAGTACGCCAAACGCCTCAAGCTGATGGAAAACTTCATGACCTCCGGCAATCGTCCCGAGTGGATGATCATGACCGTGATTCCGGTCATTCCGCCCGAGCTGCGCCCGCTGGTTCCCCTGGATGGCGGCCGTTTCGCGACCTCCGATCTGAACGATCTCTATCGCCGGGTCATCAACCGGAATAACCGCCTGAAGCGCCTCATCGAACTGCGCGCGCCGGACATCATCATCCGCAATGAAAAGCGGATGCTGCAGGAATCCGTCGACGCCCTGTTCGATAATGGCCGTCGCGGCCGCGTCATCACCGGCGCCAACAAGCGCCCGCTGAAATCGCTGTCCGACATGCTCAAGGGCAAGCAGGGCCGTTTCCGCCAGAATCTGCTCGGCAAGCGCGTCGACTATTCCGGCCGTTCGGTTATCGTGGTTGGTCCGGATCTGAAACTGCACCAGTGCGGTCTGCCCAAGAAGATGGCGCTCGAACTGTTCAAACCCTTCATCTATGCGCGTCTCGACGCCAAGGGTCTGTCCGGCACGGTCAAGCAATCCAAGAAGCTGGTCGAAAAAGAACGGCCCGAAGTCTGGGACGTGCTCGACGAGGTCATCCGCGAACACCCGGTCATGCTCAACCGTGCACCGACACTGCACCGGCTCGGCATCCAGGCGTTCGAACCCAAGCTGATCGAAGGCAAGGCCATCCAGCTTCACCCGCTGGTCTGCGCCGCCTTCAACGCCGATTTCGACGGTGACCAGATGGCGGTTCACGTGCCGCTCTCGCTGGAAGCCCAGCTCGAAGCGCGTACGCTGATGATGTCGACCAACAACATCCTTTCGCCGGCCAATGGCAAGCCGATCATCGTGCCGTCCCAGGATATCGTCCTGGGTCTGTATTATCTGTCGATCGCCAATGATGCCGAGCCGGGTGAGGGCATGGCCTTCGCGACCCGCGCCGAAATGGAAGCGGCGCTCGACGCCGGTTATGTGACCTTGCACTCCAAGATCAAGGCGCGCTGGGAAGGCATTGATGCCGATGGCAATGAAGTGACCCGCGTGATTGAAACCACGCCGGGCCGCAAAATGGTCATCGACCTTCTGCCCAAGCACGAGAAGATGCAGCCTGACCTGCTCGGTGAAATCCTCACCAAGAAGGCGATCGGTGCGCTGATCGACCACGTCTATCGCCACTGCGGCCAGAAGGCGACGGTCATCTTCTGCGACCAGATCATGGCGCTCGGCTTCAAGGAAGCGGCACGCGCCGGCATCTCCTTCGGCAAGGACGACATGCTCGTTCCCGATGCCAAGGCTGTGCTGGTTGGCAATACCCGCAAGCTGGTTTCCGACTACGAGCAGCAATATGTCGACGGTCTCATCACCAAGGGTGAGAAGTACAACAAGGTCGTCGATGCCTGGGCCAAGTGTACGGACGCCGTGGCTGACGCGATGATGGACGAGATCTCCAAGACCTATGTCGGGGAGGACGGCCGGACCTCGGAAGTCAATTCGGTCTATATGATGGCCCACTCCGGCGCGCGTGGTTCGAAGAACCAGATGAAGCAGCTCGCCGGTATGCGGGGCCTGATGGCCAAGCCGTCGGGCGAGATCATCGAGACGCCGATCATCTCGAACTTCAAGGAAGGTCTGACCGTCCTTGAATACTTCAACTCCACCCACGGTGCCCGTAAGGGTCTGGCCGATACCGCACTGAAGACGGCGAATTCGGGTTATCTGACCCGCCGTCTGGTCGACGTCGCCCAGGACTGTATCGTCACGGAAGAGGATTGCGGCACGTCGCAAGGCTTCCAGATCGATGCCGTGGTCGATGGCGGCGATATCGTCGTTTCGCTCGAGCAACGCATTCTGGGCCGCACGACAGCCGAGGCGATCATTCACCCGGTGACCGGCGAGACCATCTGCCCGGCCGACAGCTATGTCGACGAAGACCTTGCGGTCGAGATTGATACGGCCGGCGTCCAGAGCGTGTTCGCGCGTTCGCCGCTGACCTGTGAAACCCGCATTGGTGTCTGTGCCACCTGTTATGGCCGTGACCTGGCACGCGGAACGCGCGTCAATATCGGTGAAGCCGTCGGCGTCATCGCGGCACAGTCGATTGGTGAGCCGGGTACCCAGCTGACCATGCGGACCTTCCACATTGGTGGTACCGCACAGGTGTCCGAGCAGTCCTTCATCGAAGCGACCCACCCGGGCAAGGTTGTGTTCAAGAATCCGGCAATCGTGGCCAATGCGGAAGGCGATCTGATCGTCATGAGCCGCAATATGCAGGTCGCCATCGCCGATACCGAAGGCAAGGAGCGCGAATCCTACAAGCTCACCTACGGCACCAAGCTGAAGGTCAAGGAAGGCGACACGGCCGATCGTGGCCAGCGTCTCGCCGAGTGGGATCCGTATACCGCGCCGATCGTGTCGGAAGTGGGTGGCCAGGTTCACCTCGTCGATATTGCCGAAGGCGTTTCCGTCAAGGAAGAAACCGACGAAGCGACCGGTATCGCCTCCAAGGTCATCATCGACTGGCGCGGCAGCGCCAAGGCGAATGCCTTGCAGCCTGCCATCGTCATCCAGGATGAGAAGGGTGAGCCGATCCAGCTGCCGACCGGTTCCATGGCCAGCTATATGCTCGCCGTTGGTGCCATTCTCTCGGTCAATTCCGGTGACACGGTCCGCCCGGGTGACATCGTCGCCCGTATCCCGACCGAAGGTGCCAAGACGCGCGACATCACCGGTGGTCTGCCACGGGTTGCCGAGTTGTTCGAAGCCCGCCGTCCGAAGGATCACGCTGTGATCGCGGAAATCAGTGGCCGGGTCGAGTTCGGCCGCGACTACAAGAATAAGCGCCGCATCGCCATCGTTCCCGAAGGTGATGATCAGGAAAAGGTCGAATACCTGGTGCCGAAGGGCAAACACCTCACGGTCCAGGAAAACGACTTCATCCAGAAGGGTGAATATCTGCTCGACGGTCACCCGGCGCCGCACGATATTCTCGCTATCCTGGGTGTCTCCGCCCTGGCCGAATACCTGATCGACGAGATCCAGGAAGTCTATCGCCTGCAGGGCGTGCCGATCAATGACAAGCATATCGAGGTCATCGTCCGGCAGATGCTGCAGAAGATCGAAGTCAAGGATCCGGGCGACAGCGTTTATCTGGCAGCCGAACAGGTCGACAAGATCGAGTTCATCGAGAATAACGAACGGCTCGAGGCCGAGGGCAAGCGTATTGCCATTGGTGAACCGGTTCTGCTCGGCATCACCAAGGCGTCGCTCCAGACGCGGTCCTTCATCTCGGCGGCTTCCTTCCAGGAAACCACCCGGGTGCTCACAGAGGCGGCTGTACAGGGCAAGGAAGACACCCTGGAAGGCCTGAAGGAGAACGTCATCGTCGGGCGTCTGATTCCAGCCGGCACCGGGGCCATGATGCGCCTGTATCAGCGGGTCGCCGATGAGCGTGATGACGTGATGCTCGCCGAGCGTCAGACTGTTGTTGAATCCGAAGGGCTGCCAAGCGAAATCGCCGAGGCAGCTGCGGCCGAAAATGCCGCCGCATCGGGCGCTGAGCCCAGTGCAGGCTAGGTTTTAGAGCCTCATGAATCGAGAAAGGGTCGCCGAAATTTCGGCGGCCCTTTTTTGTTACCGCCGGTTTACCGTACGGCGTTCACAAAAAGTGTGAACCAGCGCTTGACGTATCCGAGTCGCGTGCGTAGTTTCCGGCCTCGTTTTGAGGATGAGCTGTAACCCACGCGGTTAGACGTCATCCACGGTAACGTAAAACCCCTGACGCCGCCGTGCGGGCTTTAGCCCGGACGTCGGGGTCTTTGTTTGCGTCCGGCAAGGCCCTCGGGTTTTGCGGGACGTGCTTCTTGAGATCAGAAACGGAAACGAGCGGGATGCCCACAATCAACCAGCTCATACGCAAGCCGCGGAAGGACAAGCCCAAGCGCAATAAGGTGCCGGCTCTTCAGGCTTGCCCTCAGCGTCGCGGTGTTTGCACGCGTGTCTATACGACGACCCCAAAGAAGCCGAACTCGGCTTTGCGGAAGGTCGCGAAGGTGCGTTTGACCAATGGTCATGAAGTTGTGAGCTATATCCCGGGCGAGGGGCATAATCTTCAGGAACACTCGGTGGTCCTCATTCGCGGCGGTCGCGTCAAGGATCTTCCCGGCGTTCGCTATCACATACTTCGCGGCGTTCTGGATACCCAGGGCGTCAAGGATCGCAAGCAACGCCGTTCCAAATACGGCGCCAAGCGTCCTAAGTAGGAGAGGCGTCCATGTCTCGTCGTCACCGCGCAGAAAAACGTGAAATCAATCCGGACCCGAAATTCGGGGATCGTGATCTCACGAAATTTATGAATTACATCATGCTCGACGGCAAAAAATCCGTCGCCGAGCGGATCGTCTACGGCGCTCTCGAAATTGTCGAGGGCAAGCTGAAGCGCGAGCCGATCAAGGTCTTCCATGAAGCTCTTGAGAATGTTGCACCGGAAGTTGAGGTCCGTTCCCGCCGTGTTGGTGGTGCGACCTATCAGGTCCCGGTTGAAGTGCGTCAGGAGCGCAAGAAGGCGTTGGCCATTCGCTGGCTGACGACTGCAGCGCGCGGACGCAATGAAAATACGATGCGTGAGCGTCTTGCCGCAGAAATGATGGACGCATCCGCCAATCGCGGAACCGCCGTCAAGAAGCGTGAAGACACGCACCGGATGGCTGAAGCCAACCGCGCTTTCTCGCATTACCGCTGGTAACCCGGCACATACCGACCTGACCCAAGGACTCCAGAAATGGCCCGCGAATATACGATCGAGGACTACCGCAATTTCGGCATCATGGCTCACATTGATGCCGGGAAGACGACGACGACTGAGCGGGTCCTCTATTATACCGGCAAATCCCACAAGATCGGGGAAGTCCATGATGGGGCTGCCACGATGGACTGGATGGAGCAGGAGCAGGAGCGTGGCATCACGATCACCTCTGCTGCTACGACCTGTTTCTGGGCCGGCAAGCGTCTGAACATCATCGACACCCCGGGTCACGTTGACTTCACCATTGAAGTCGAGCGCTCCCTGCGTGTGCTGGATGGCGCGGTTGCGCTGCTGGATGCCAATGCCGGTGTCGAGCCGCAGACCGAGACAGTCTGGCGTCAGGCCGACAAGTATAAAGTGCCTCGCATGTTCTTCATCAACAAGATGGACAAGCTTGGTGCGGATTTCTATCGCTCGGTCGAGATGATCGAAGAGCGTCTGGCCTGTGTCCCGCTGGCGATCCAGCTGCCGATCGGCGCCGAGAACGAATACAAGGGTCTGATCGACCTTCTGACCATGAAGGCGATCATCTGGGAAGAGGAGGGCCTTGGCGCTGCTTTCCATGAGGAAGAAATTCCTGCCGACATGGTTGAGAAGGCCCAGGCCTGGCGCATCAAGATGATCGAGACCATTGTCGATCTCGACGAAGCGGCCATGGAAGCCTATCTCGAAGGCGAAGAGCCCTCCATCGAAACGATGAAGGCGCTGATCCGCAAGGGTACGATTTCGCTCGCCTTCCACCCGGTTCTGTGTGGCACGGCCTTCAAGAATAAGGGCGTTCAGCCCCTGCTCGATGCTGTTGTCGATTATCTGCCGTGCCCGCTGGATATTCCTGCGATCCGCGGCATTGATCTGAAGACCGAGAAGGAAATCGTTCGTCGTCCGCTGGACTCCGAGCCGATGGCCCTGCTCGCCTTCAAGATCATGAATGATCCATTCGTCGGTTCGCTGACTTTCTGCCGCCTGTATTCCGGTCACCTGGAAACGGGTACGACCGTGCTCAATACGGTCAAGGAAAAGAAAGAGCGCATCGGCCGCATGCTGCAGATGCACTCCAATTCGCGTGAAGACATCAAGGAATGTTTCGCTGGCGACATCGTCGCTATTGCGGGTCTGAAGGATACGACGACGGGTGACACGCTTTGCGATCCCGCCAATCCGGTCATCCTTGAGCGCATGATTTTCCCTGAGCCGGTGATCGAGCTCGCAATCGAGCCGAAATCCAAGGCTGACCAGGAAAAGCTTGGCGTTGCGCTGCAGCGTCTGGCCGCCGAGGATCCGTCCTTCCGCATGAAGACTGACCTGGACTCCGGTCAGACCATCATCGCCGGCATGGGCGAGCTTCACCTCGACATCCTGGTCGATCGCATGCGTCGTGAGTACAAGGTTGAAGCCAATATCGGCGCGCCGCAGGTGGCTTATCGCGAAGCGCTCGGCAAGGCCGGTCTCGTTGATTACACCCACAAGAAACAATCTGGTGGTTCGGGTCAGTTTGCCCGCGTCAAGATCGAATTCTCGCCGGGTGAGCCAGGTTCGGGCTTCGTGTTCGAGTCAAAGGTTGTCGGTGGTTCGGTGCCGCGGGAATATATCCCTGGCGTCGAGAAGGGCCTCAAATCCGTGATGGATAACGGTCTGATTGCCGGTTTCCCGGTGATCGATGTCCACGCCAATCTGGTTGATGGTGCCTTCCACGACGTCGACTCCAGTGTGCTGGCTTTCGAGATCGCGGCTCGCGCTGCCTTCCGTGAAGCCAAACAGCACTGCGCACCGAAGCTGCTTGAGCCGATCATGAAGGTTGAAGTCGTGACGCCGGACGAATACACCGGCGGCGTAATCGGTGATTTGAATTCGCGTCGCGGCCAGATTTCCGGCCAGGAGATGCGGGGCAATGCCACAGTCGTGAACGCAATGGTGCCGCTGGCCAACATGTTTGGTTATGTGAGCAATCTGCGCTCGGCGACCCAGGGGCGTGCCCAGTTTACCATGCAGTTCGACCACTATGAGGCCGTGCCTAAGGCGGTCGAACAGGAAGTTATCGCGAAGTCGGCCTAAGGCCGCTCTTCAATACCTATTGAAAACGAACGAGAGATTTCGGAGCTAGATCATGGCGAAGGAAAAGTTTCAGCGCAACAAGCCGCACGCGAACATCGGGACCATT
>NZ_CAXBKN010000040.1:0-24543 GCF_963976135.1 uncultured Maricaulis sp. | reverse complement strand
CCACAACAGGCGCCCAAGCCCGGCAATAAATTGCCCGCCAAGGCGGCGCCACGCACCGCGCGTGCAGCGGCCGACCCGGTTGGGGGACGCTCTGAAGAATACTACGCCATCAAGACGACGATCTTCAACGCCCTGATCGATACCATCGATCTGGGGCAGTTATCGCGTCTCGACCAGGAGACTGCCGCGGAGGAAATCCGCGATATCGTCACCGAAATCATCTCGATCAAGAATGTTGCGATGTCGATCGCCGAGCAGGAACAACTGCTCCAGGACATCTGCAATGATGTGCTCGGCTATGGTCCGCTCGAGCCGCTTCTGGCGCGCGATGACATCTCCGACATCATGGTCAATGGCGCCGATGCCGTCTTCATCGAAGTCAATGGCAAGGTCGAAAAGACCAATATCCGCTTCCGCGACAATGCCCAGCTGATGAATATCTGTCAGCGCATCGTCAGCCAGGTCGGCCGCCGCGTCGATGAGAGCTCGCCGATCTGTGATGCGCGTCTGGCCGATGGTTCCCGTGTCAACGTCATCGCGCCGCCACTGGCGCTTGATGGCCCGACACTGACGATCCGGAAGTTCAAAAAAGACAAGCTGACCATGCCGGATCTGGTCAATTATGGCTCGATCACGCCGGAGGGCGCCAAAGTTCTCGCCGTCATCGGCGCCAGCCGCTGTAACGTGCTGATCTCCGGCGGTACCGGTTCCGGTAAAACGACCCTGCTCAATTGTATGACCGGTTTCATCGAGCTCGATGAGCGCGTCGTGACCTGCGAAGATGCCGCCGAGCTGCAGCTGCAACAGCCGCATGTGGTGCGCCTCGAAACCCGCCCGCCCAATCTGGAAGGCAGCGGCGAGGTCACCATGCGGGATCTGGTCAAAAACTGTCTGCGCATGCGCCCTGAACGCATCATCGTCGGCGAGGTCCGCGGGCCCGAGAGCTTCGACCTGCTGCAGGCGATGAATACCGGCCATGACGGCTCGATGGGCACGCTGCACGCCAACTCCCCGCGTGAGGCCATGGCGCGGATCGAATCCATGATCACGATGGGCGGCTATAATCTGCCGACCCGCACAATCCGCGAGATGATTGTCGGCTCGATCGATGTCATCGTCCAGGCCGCGCGCCTGCGCGATGGCTCGCGCAAGATCACCCACATCACCGAAGTGGTCGGCATGGAAGGCGATGTGATCGTCACCCAGGATCTCTTCCTCTACGAAATCCAGGGCGAGGATGATGATGGCGGCATTATCGGCCGCCATGTCTCGACCGGTATTGCGCGTCCGAAATTCTGGGACCGGGCCCGCTATTTCGGGCTCGACCGTGAGCTGGCCGCCGCCCTCGACGCATCGGAGGCCTGAACATGAGCCCCGATCTCGCCTTTATCCTCGCTGCCGCCGCCGCCTTCTTCGCCGTGGGCGGTGTGGGCTGGGTCACGCTGGGTGCCATGGGCGATGCCCAGTCGAAGAAGCGTCTCGACCGCGCCGTGGGGGGGCGGACCGGCTCCAAACGCGCGGCTGTCACCCTCGACAGCGCTGCGCAAAGACGCCGCCAGGTCCAGGATTCGCTCAAGGATATGGAGCAGCGCCAGAAGGATATTCGCAAGAAATCCATCACATTGAAGGCGCGTATCCAGCAGGCCGGCATGAGCTTTACCCCGACCGTGTTCTGGATCACCTCCGCCTGTCTGGGCGTAGCCGGTTTCCTGATCGCGCTGGTGACCGGGCAAAGCCTGCTGGTTTCGGCGGGAATTGCGATGGTTTCCGGGCTCGGCATGCCGCGCTGGACACTGGGATTATTGCGCGGGCGCCGCCAGGGCAAATTCACTGGCGAGTTTGCGAACTCCATCGACATTATCGTTCGCGGCGTCAAATCGGGCCTGCCGCTCAATGAGTGCCTCAACATTATCGCGCGTGAATCGCCCGAGCCGATCTGCTCGGAATTCCAGCTTCTGACGGAGGGCCTGCGGGTCGGCCAGTCGCTGGAGGACGGGCTCGACAAGATGTGCGAGCGGATGCCGCTGCCCGAGCTGAACTTCTTCCGCACTGTGCTGATCATTCAGCAGAAGACCGGCGGCAATCTCGCCGAGACCCTGGGCAATCTGTCCGGTGTCCTGCGGGCGCGCCGGATGATGCGTGAAAAGATTGATGCCCTGTCTGGCGAAGCCAAGGCCTCGGCGGCGATCATCGGCTCGCTTCCACCGGGCGTGCTCGCCATCGTCTATGCCACGACGCCTGACTATATGAGCCAGATGTTCATTCACCCCACCGGTCAGCTCATGCTGCTGGGCGGCGCGACCTGGATGGCGATCGGGATTTTCGTCATGCGCGGCATGATCAATTTCAAGATGTGAGGCGGTGGGCATGTTCGGCATCAGCTTCAACGATATACGCGACTTCCTGACCGACCCCGAAATGCTTGTCATGGCGGTTTCCGCCATTCTCGTCTTTGCCACCATTGTCACCCTGGCCGGGCCGATGATGGGCGGCGACAATCTCGACAAGCGTGTCAAATCGGTCCGCAACCGGCGCGAGGAGCTGCGCCGGCGCAATCGCGAACAGCTCGAGGCCAATTCGCGCGGGCGCGGCGGCGGTTCCATCCGCAGCGTCGAAGCCAAGGGCGTGATGCGCAAGGTTGTCGACTCGCTCAACCTGCAAAAAGCCTTCGAGGATCCGGCCCTGCAGATGAAGCTGCAACAGGCCGGCTTTCGCGGCAGCCGCCCGGCCGTGACATTCTATTTTTTCCGCCTGACCATGCCCTTCATCCTGTTGGCTGGCGCATTGTTCTACGTCTTCATGGTCAATGATTTCGGCCTGCCGACCATTACCCGGGTCTGTTTTTCGCTCGGTTTCGGCATGCTCGGCTATTACGCGCCGAACCTCTACCTCTCCAACGCGGCCGCCAATCGGCAGCAATCCATCATGGGGTCCTTCCCCGACGGGCTGGACCTGCTGCTGATCTGCGTCGAGGCCGGCATGTCGATCGAGGCCGCCTTTCACAAGGTCGCCTCGGAGATCGGCAATCAGTCGCTGGAACTGGCGGAGGAATTATCCCTGACCACGGCCGAGCTGGCCTATTTGCCAGACCGACGCATTGCCTACGAGAATCTGGCGACGCGCACCAATCATCCCGGCGTCAAGGCTGTGTGTACCTCACTGATCCAGGCGGAGCGCTACGGCACGCCGCTGGGGCAGGCCCTGCGCGTGATGGCGAAGGAGAATCGCGACATGCGCCTGGCCAATGCCGAGAAGAAGGCGGCCGCGCTTCCCGCCAAATTGACAGTGCCGATGATTGTGTTTTTCCTGCCCGTCTTGTTCGTGGTTATCCTCGGCCCGGCGATCATTCGCTTCAATAGCATGTGACGAATGCCGTCTGGCGCGCTATTTGAATAGCGAGGCCCATGTTGAACAGGTGGACACAGCCCATGTTTTCCGGGCGTAAATCGGCGGACAAGCTCCGCGACCAGATTGATGCGGCTGATCTGGCTGTGGCGTCAGCCATGGCTGCGATCTTCGAGGATGATGTTGCGGCGGCCCGCAAGGCGCTGGCGGCTGCGCCGAAAACCCATTTTGCGGATATGGGCTGGAAGGTCGACCTCGCCACTGCGATGATCGAGCTCAAAACGGGACGTCACAAACAGGGAATCCAGAAGCTGATCAGCGTCTGTTCGCGCCTCGACGACACGTCGATGGGCCGTGATGACAAGAATTATCTGCGCCTGTATGCGCTCTATCGGGCCAGCGAAGCCTCCAAGGGCGGCAAGGCACCGATGGAAATGCGTATCCTCGTGGAAGATTTCCGCTTCGACCACACCATGGTCACGCCTTTGCTGCGCAAGGATTTCCCGCTCAAGAAGATGGATGATGCCGAGATCGCGCCGCCACCGCCGCCGCCCGCCATTCCGCTCGTCGAAAGCTGATCCCGGGTTTCCGGTGCGGTTCAGCCGACCCCAATACCCGACAGGATGGCATCAGTCGCCGCGAAGCGAATCATAGCTGCGCCGTGAGGTCAGCATGGCGCGGACATAGGCCATATTCGACTCCGCCATGGCTGGCGTGACGTCATAGCGCGCCACTTCCTCGGCCTCGGCAAACCGGCCCTGAAGGGCAATCACCAGAGCGAGATTTTGCCGGACCGCGGCTTCCGCGCCGGGCCGGATCATGGCTTCGCGCAGCATGGCCTCGGCCGTTTCCGCTTCGCCGGACAGCGCGTGCGACAGTGCCAGATTGGACATCACCGATGCCTCGCCCGGTGACAGGGCCAGGGCCGTGCGGAAGCTCTGGCGGGCCTGATCGGGCTGGCCGCCCTGTTCATAGGCGACCCCGAGCGTGTTGAAGATACGCCAATTGGTGGGATCAGCCTGGCTTGCCCGGCGCAGCGATTCCGTGGCGCGGGTACCGCGACCGGTCGAGGTCAGGGCTGTGCCATAGGCCAGCAGCAATTGCGAACTACCCGGGTGCAGGGCGAGGGATTGTTGCGCGATCTCGATCGCCCGCTGTGGATTGCCGAGTTGACGCAGCGCATTGGACAATTCGTAGGCGGCTTCAAGATCTGATGGATTGAGTTCATGCGCCTCGGCCCAGAAGGTCGCCTGGGTCAACATGTCCTGGCTTCGGATCGCGCTCCGCTCCTGACTGGTCGACGGCACGATGCTGCGCGCGTCGAGTTCGGCAGCCAGGGCCTGCTCGTCATCGGTGCGCGCGGTGGTCGCGCAGGCGGTGAGAACGAGGGCGGCAAGGGGGATGGCAAAGAATGAGATGCGCATGAGGGGACCATTTACTGCGAGCCTGGCTTGAATCTGCGCCCGCCCGGTCAAGAATGCGTTAATACACAGGGCGCCGGCGATATCGCCGCACCATGATCCCGCAGGGAAGGTCAGCCACATGAACTCGTTTTTCTCCTCCTCGGCCACGGCCCGGACTGTCCGCCTGGTCAGCCAGGCCCGGCGCGACGAGGTGATCGCCCAGCTTCCAGCGGCGGAACGCCCGCTCGCCGCCGGTTTCGCGGCCAAACCCGGCCAGGTCGTCCTGCTGCCATCGGACAGTATTTGCGGAGCCCTTTTCGGGATCGGCACCGGCGAGGATGCCTTCGCGCTCGGCGCGGCGGCCTTTGGCCTGCCGGAGGGCGACTGGCAGATCGACGACATGCCCGAAGCGCTCAATCCGGGCCTGGTCTCGCTGGCCTGGGCGCTGGGGAGTTATCGTTTCACCCTGTTCAAGGCCGCTGAACGCGCGCCGGCGCGCCTTGTCCCGCCTGCGGGGACCGATATCACCGAGATCGCCGCCATCGCCTCTGCCGCGATGATGACGCGTGACCTGGTCAATTCACCGGCCGATATCATGGGGCCTGAAGGCCTGGAAGCGGCCTTTCGTAAACTGGGAAAACAACACGGTGCCAAGCTCACCATCACCAAGGGCGATGCGCTGCTGAAGCAGAATTTCCCGATGATCCACGCGGTCGGCCGCGCCGCCGGAGAAGCGCCGCGCCTGCTGGAGCTGGAATGGGGCGATCCGGCACATCCGCGTCTGGCGCTGGTCGGCAAGGGTGTGTGTTTCGATAGTGGCGGGCTCGACCTGAAACCGGCCGCCGGCATGCGCTGGATGAAGAAGGATATGGGCGGCGCTGCCAATGCGATGGGCCTGGCCCAGCTGGTGATGGCCGCCAAACTGCCCGTGCGTCTGCACGTACTCGTGCCGGCGGTCGAGAATGCGGTCGGCGCTGACGCCTTCCGGCCCGGCGATATCCTGGTCTCGCGCCAGGGGATTACGGTCGAGATCGACAATACTGATGCGGAAGGCCGCCTCGTCCTGGCCGATGCGCTGAGCCGCGCCGTTGAGGACAAGCCGGACCTGTTAATCGATTTCGCCACCCTGACCGGTGCGGCCCGTGTCGCGCTCGGCCCGGAAGTTATGCCCTTCTATACGGATGATGAGGCGTTGGCAGCCGAGATTTTCGCGGCCGGAAACGCGGTCTCCGATCCGCTCTGGCGCATGCCCCTGTGGGATGGCTATGAGCGTGAAATCGAGGGCGATATCTCCGACATCGTCAATAGTGCCGCCATTCCGCTGGCCGGCTCGATCACGGCGGCGCTCTTCCTGCGCCGCTTTGTCGGGGCCTCCAAATGGGTGCATTTCGACATTTTCGGCTGGAATCTGAAGGATCGTCCCGGCCGGCCCAAGGGCGGCGAGATGCAGGGCGCGCGCGCCGTTTACCAAATGCTCAAACAGCGCTTCGTAAAATAGGCCCGAATTGATCACGGGCTTCAGGATTGCCATATGGCTTCGCAGGCGATGACATCGCTTGAGATGATGAGACGCGTCTCGGCGGATGCCGTGCGCGGCGCTGCGGCTGATCTTACGGCACGTCAATTCGCGCTCTTGCTGTCAATTTTCATGCGCCCCGGACCCCATAGCGTGCGCGAGCTGGCGCAGGCGCTCGAACTGCCCAAGCCGGCGGTGACCCGGGCGCTCGATGTGCTGGAACGCCATGGCTTCATCCGCCGCAAGCGCGACAAGGCCGACCGGCGCGATGTCTCGGTGCACCGCACTGTCAAAGGCGCTGTGTTTCTGTACGATTATGGCGAAACCGTTGCGCATCGCGCCGAGGAGACCGCCTCATGTCCGCTCTGGATCCCCGCCTCACACCCGCACGTCCCGACCTTGCCGCTGCCCATCTGAAGGGCCAGGTCGAGGCGGCGCGCTTTGTCGAGCCCGTCGACCGCCAGGCGATCGCTGCTTCGGTCGCGATCCGCCGGACGCCGGAGCCGCATGGCGCGGTGGATGACCAATTGCTGGCCGGTGATGTCTTTGCCCTGCTCGAGGAAAAGAATGGTTGGGGCTGGGGCTATTCCCGCGCCGATGGTTTTGTCGGCTGGGTAGACTTGCTGGCGCTGAGCGAGGATGTCGAAGCGGTTGATCACCGCGTGACGGCGCTGCGCACCTATGCCTTCTCGGAGCCCGATCTCAAATCCGAGCCCAATCTCCTGCTATCGCTCAATTGCAGTTTCAGGGCCGGCCGCCGCGAAGGCCGCTATGTCGAGGCGGTCGGGCTGGGCTGGGTGTTCGCACCCCATTGTGGACCACTGGGCGAGACAGCCGGCGATTTTGTCGCCGTCGCCGAATCCTTCCTCGGCGCGCCCTATCTGTGGGGCGGCAAGGAAAGTCTTGGGCTCGATTGTTCCGGCCTGGTGCAGATGGCCCTGCTGGCGGCCGGCACGGCACTGCCGCGGGATTCCGATCAGCAGGAAGCCTTTCTGGCCGCGCACTGGCGGGACGTTACAGACCAGCCGGAACGCCGGCGCGGCGATATTGTCTTCTGGCCCGGCCATGTCGGCATTATGACCGATAGCGAGCACCTCCTGCACGCCAATGGCCACTGGATGGATGTCACGCTCGAGGATTTCGCGGTGGCCGAGCAGCGTATCCGCGAGGCACATGCGCCGGTGCGCGCGATTTACCGCCCAGCCTGAGGCCAGGCCTCGGGGCCGGCGAAAAAAAAGCCCCGGGAACACTGGTTCCTGGGGCTTTTTTCATCAGTCAGGTCAGGCCTTAATGGCCGTCAGCGGGAGCCGGTTCGTCAACCGGTGTTTCCGTCGGTTCTGGCGCGTCCTGCGCTGCCGGCAGTTCCATCGCATCCATGGTTTCATCCATGGCGGCTTCGACAGTTTCCGGCGCGGCCGCTGGCAGCGGATCGGGCAGGGCCATCGGCGATTCCGACAGGCTGCGCATATAGGCAATCAGGTCCATGCGCTGGCCTTCATCGCGCAATCCGGCGAAGGTCATTGCGGTGCCAGGTGCGTAGGCGGATGGGCGCTCGAGGAAGCCATCGAGTTCTTCATAGCCCCAATCGCCCCCCAGTTCGAGCAGCGCGCCGGAGTAATTGAAACCGGCAACCGAGGCGACCGCGCGGCCGACAACATTCCACAAATGGGGTCCCGTACCGTCAGCAGCACCACTATCGAAAGTATGGCAGGACTGGCAGCGGCGGGCGACGCGCTCACCAGCACCGATATCGGCACTTGCAAGCAGCAGGGCGTAATCGGTTGGACCTTCAATGACAGCTTCCTGTGAGGCAGACCCACCGCTCTCAAGGGCAGCCCAGTCGACCGGATAGGCTGTGTTCTCGGCCGTCAATTCCTCGGCAGCATGGGATTTCACCAGCATATGCCCGAGTTCGGTGATGACCAGGATGGCAAGAATGCCGCCAATAATGACGCCAGCAATCTTGTTGAAGAAGAGATCGCCCATCGACGCCCCCGTTATGATTTAGCCGAAAGTTGAGCCGTGTTTGGCATGCGCCGCGCTTGCAGGCAACAGGCTAGCGCGTTCCTGTGCATGCGGTATCGCGACGCATTTTGTGCGGTCTGGCGGCGGGGTGCAATATCAGCGGTGTGCTTGCGGGCGCAAAACGCGATCCCCACATGCCTCGTCATGGGGCCGCACGCGCGAAGGCCTGGCGCTGTATCTGCCACGGAAGCGCCTTATTTCACGCCTTGAAAATACCGGATTGCGGGCCGAGATGAGAGCTCCAAACCGCACGCATGACGCGTGTATTACGAAAATGTTATCTGAGGTTCAAAACAACATGATGCGTTCCATTATCGCCGCTTCCCTCTCGGCACTCGCAATCGGATCGATCGCGCAGGCCCAGGATGCGAGCTACACCCTCGGCGCCGGCTATGAGCGCTTCAGCGGTGACGGCGTTGACCTTGATTCCGTTGTGCTTCGTGGTCGCTACGACTTCAACCAGTACTTCGGCGTCGAAGGTCAGGCCAATATCGGTGTGGGCGATGACAGCGTGACCGAGCTGGGCATTACCGCTGATGTCAGCCTCGACTATGCCGTTGGCGTGTTCGGCGTGATCCGTCCGTTCAGCAATGAGCACGGCAATGTCTTCCTGCGCGCCGGCTACACCAATACCCAGATCGACGCGAGCGTCGCTGGCTTCTCCGCCAGCGCCGACTCCGACGCCTGGGCTTACGGCATTGGCGGTGAGTATCTGTTCGACGGCCGCAATGGCGTCCGCTTCGACTACACCAATTTCGACTATGATGATGGTGGCAGCTCCGACGTGTATGGCATCAGCTATGTGCGCCGTTTCGGCGGCTAATCGCCCCGATCAGACTGCAGAAGAGGGCCGTACGCCGAGCGTGCGGCCCCTTTTTTTGTCTGCCAGTTCAGATTTCCCCGTCAGCCCATAATTCCACCAGGCGCCGCGCGATCGCGACAGATGGTGGCAATTGGGCGTCGGGATGGCGGCCGACGAGCATGGCGCGGACCTCGTCGCGGCTGAACCAGCGCGCATCCTCCAGCTCGTGCTGATCGACCTTGACCCTGGCGTGGGTGACCGGTGCGACCAGGCCGACCATCATGGAGGAGGGGAAGGGCCAGGGCTGCGTCATGACATAGCGGATAGCGGCGATGTCGGCGATGACGCCAGCCTCCTCCTGCAATTCGCGGGCGCAGGCTTCCTCGATGGTTTCCGCCGGCTCGACGAAACCGGCCAGCGCCGACCAGATGCCCGGCGGCCAGCTGGCCTGCCGTCCGAGCAGGCAGTTTTCACCATCAATGGCGAGCATGATCACGACGGGATCGACTCGCGGGAAGTGCTCGGCCTGGCAACCGCCACAGACCCGTTTCGCGCCACCGCAAACGATCTCTGTGGCCTGGCCGCAATTGGCACAAAATCCGTGACGCTCATGCCAGGCGAGCAGCGCCTTGGCATGGGCGAAGATCGCAGCCTCGCCCTGGCTCAGGGCCATCGCCGCCTGGCGCGCATCCATGAAGGCGAGCCCGGCCTCGGCGGGTGGCTCCTGGGCCAGTTCGGTGGCGAAGACCGGATCGCCGCGAAGTTCGCCGAGATAGACCTGCAGCAGGGCAGGGCCGTAGAGGCGGGTGCATTCGTCGAGCTTCAGCCAGCCCAGACCATCGCCACCAGTGATCGCCGGCAGCCCGCGAAACAACACCATCGTCCAGGCATTCTCGCGCGTCGCCTGGGCGGCGAGCTTGTCGGGGTCACGCCGTAGCAGCTCGCCGCGATCAAGCGGCGATCCGGCAAATACCAAAGGCGGTCGATTGATCAGGACGGAACGGTCACTCATGGCAGAATCCGGATCTGAGGGCGCAGGTGGCGGGGGCCACCAGGCAAGGCCAAGCCTTACCCGGGTTGCGGGCGCGCTTCAACGGGCGGCCCGGCTCAGAGCTCGAAACGGTCGAGATGGCCCGGCGTCTCGCACGGCCAGCCCAGCTCGCGCTCGATGCGTTCGCGCAGCGCCCGCGAGGAAGCCGGTTCGCCATGGACAAGGAAGGTCTTGCGTGGCGGCCGCTTGAAACCCTGCAGCCATTGCATGAGCTCATTGCTGTCGGCGTGGGCGGACAGCATCGAAATCTCCTCGACCTCAGCCAGGATGGGCACATTGCGGCCATGGATCCGCAATTCGTCGGCACCGGCGACCAGGGTTGCGCCCGGTGTGCCCGGGGCCTGGAAGCCGGAAATGACAATCGTGTTGCGCGGATCGGGGGCATAGGATTTGAGGTGGTGCAGGATGCGCCCGCCGGTCGCCATACCGCTCGCGGAAATGATCACTTTCGGCATCTTGTCGACGGTCAGGGCTTTTGACGCCTCGGTCTCGCGGACATAATTGACCATGTCGCCAATCTCCCCGGCATCGTGTGGCGAGATGCGGTGATCCCCGAAATGATGGCGCAGGATGGCGCTGGCATTGATTGCCATCGGGCTGTCGAGATAGACCGGCACCGATTTCAGCCGGCCGGACTTTTTCAGCTTCCACAGATAATAGGTCAGCATTTGCGCCCGACCGACGGCGAAGGAGGGGATGACCACTGTGCCGCCGCGCGCCGTGGTGCGCTCGACGATTTCGGCCAGCACCTCGCTTGCATCGCCTTGCTGGTGCAGCCGGTCCCCATAGGTGGATTCCAGCAAGAGATAATCGGCTTGCTCGATGGGCTCCGGGTCGAACAGGACGGGGTCGTTATAGCGGCCCAGATCGCCGGAAAAGGCGATGGTGCGATTATGCCATTTCAGCTCCACCGTGGCGGCGCCGAGGATGTGGCCGGCGCGCCGAAGCTTCAGCTGTGCGCCATGGCCGATATCGGTCTCGACGCCAAATTCGACCGGGCGGAAATACTCCATCGAGGCTTCGGCCTCATCCTCGGTATAGAGCGGCAGGGCCGGCTTGTGGCGGGAGAATTTCTTGCGATTGGCGTATTCGGCATCGCGTTCCTGCAGATAGCCGCTATCGGGCAGCAATATTCCGCACAGATCAATCGTCGGCGGTGAGCACAGGATCTCGCCGGCATAGCCGTCGTGGATCAGGCGCGGCACATAGCCGGAATGATCCATATGGGCATGCGACAGCACGACGGTGTCGATCGAATGCGGTGCGACCGGGAAGGCTTCCCAATTGCGCGTCCGCACATCACGCCGGCCCTGGAACATGCCGCAATCGAGCAGGATACGCTTGCCATCGGCTTCGATCAGATGCCGCGAACCGGTGACGGTACCGGCTGCCCCCATGCAGGTCAGGCTCATTTCAGTCACGGCGGATCTCCGATGCATGGTGTCGTGCGGCCCGGTGGGACAAGTCTGCGACCGTATCAATATGTTGCGGGCTGTCGAAAGAAATCTCCGTTCCTGGCGCTTGCATTTGAGAACGATTCGCAATTAACTGCGGGGCAGGAGGTGGAAAGCGATGAGGAAAGCCATGCAGGACAGTGCGGATATCGAGGCTGGACAGGCTGATCTTGCGGTGCGGGACTGGCTCGAGACCCAGGCGCGTGTCACCGGCTATTGGCGGGATTTACTGGTCTCTTCCGGCGGCGATGATGCGCTGATCGCGGTGCTCGACGATCATGCGAGTTTTCTCGGTGCCGCCGCGCGAATGGGCGAGGGCAGTTTTCACCGCCCGCAGTGAAGCCATGACTTGCACCATGCCGTCCGGCTTGCGATATAGGGCGTGGAAGATCGGCGGTGGACGAGCTCCTCGCCAACCCGGTCAGGTCCGGAAGGAAGCAGCCGTAACGAGTTTTGGCACGGGTCGCTGTCCGGTCTTCCACGCGCTCCAGCGCACTTAGCCCCGCGCAGCCCGAATTTCAGGCACTCGATTATCAATCAAGCGAGCCGATATGGACGATACGCCGCTGCCATCCGACGAGACAGGCGCAGCGGAGGCGCTGATGCCCGGGCTCGATCTACCCAAGGCCGGTCCTGTTCCCGGCTACCAGGTATTGGCACGCAAATACCGTCCCGACACATTTGAAGACCTGATCGGCCAGGCGGCCATGGTGCGCACGCTGACCAATGCCTTTGCCGCCGGTCGCATCGCGCATGCCTATATGCTGACCGGCGTGCGTGGCATCGGCAAGACGACGACGGCGCGGCTGATCGCGCGGGCGCTGAATTTCCGCAATGCCGAGATCAATCAGCCCTCGATGAAGCTCGATGTCCGCGGCGAGCATTGCGATGCCATCGCCCGCTCGGCCCATGTCGATGTGATGGAGATGGATGCCGCCTCGCGCACCGGTGTTGGCGATATCCGCGAAATTCTCGAAGGCGTCCGCTACGCTCCGGTGTCGGCGCGTTATAAAGTCTACATCATCGATGAGGTCCACATGCTCTCGACCTCCGCCTTCAACGCCCTGTTGAAGACGCTGGAGGAGCCGCCCGAGCACGCCAAATTCATCTTCGCCACCACAGAGATTCGCAAAGTGCCCGTGACGGTCCTGTCGCGCTGCCAGCGTTTCGATCTCAAGCGGATTGATCGCGAGGTTCTCACCGATCACCTTGAGCGGATATGCGGTCTCGAATCGGCGCAGGTCGAACGTGACGGGCTGTCGCTGATTTCCCGCGCCGCCGAAGGGTCTGTGCGCGACGGGCTCTCCCTGCTCGACCAGGCGATTGTCCAGGGCGCCGAGGCGGATGGTCCTGTGACCGCAGTCCAGATCCGGGACATGCTCGGCCTGGCCGATCGTGCCCGTGTGCTCGATCTGCTCGAACATGCGCTGGGCGCGCGTACCAGGGAAGCCCTGACAGAACTCTCTTCGCTCTATGATGCCGGCGGCGACCCGGTCGTGGTGACACGCGATCTGCTCGATTATGTTCATGCCGCCTCGCGCGTGAAGGCGGTCGGCACCGGTGCCGATCTCGGTGAGGCTGCCGATACGGTGCAGCGCCTCGCCGCCATCGCCGAGAGCCAGAGCCTGGCCCAGCTGACGCGCTTGTGGAAAATCCTGCTGACCGCGCTCGATGATGTCCGAACCGCGCCCGATCCGCTGGCCGCTGCGGAGATGACCTTGTTGCGCCTGGTTGCGGCCTCGATGCTGCCGCCCCCGGAAGACGCCGCGCGCCTGCTCGCCAGCCAGCCACCGGCGCCTGCCGACAGGGAGGCGCCGGGAAAGTCTGAGCCGGCCGCTCTCCCGGCCGGTACCGAAGCTGCTCTCGACATTGAGCCCGAGGCCGCCGATGCGCCCGATGTACAGCAGGGCCCGGACACATTCGAAGCCCTGATCGCCATGCTGCAGGATCGCCGCGACATCATTCTGCAACTCGATGTCGAGCGCTGCGTCCGGCCGGTCTCCTTCAAGCCCGGTGCCATGACCTATCAGCCGACCGAGGACGCGCCGTCAGACCTGGCACAGCGCCTGTCCAAGCGCTTGCAGGAATGGACCGAGACGCGCTGGATGATCCTCGCCGACGCCAATGCCAAGGGCGGCGAGACCTGGTCGGAACGCCGCCAGCGTGGCAAGCAGGAAAGAATGGCCGATATTCGCAGTGACCCGGCCGTGGAGGAGGCGATGCGTCTCTTCCCCGGTGCCGAGATCGTCCGCGTGATTGACGCCGTCCCGACCACTGAACCCGATGACGAGACCAGCCAAGCGGAGAATCGCGCATGACCGATCTGATGGGATTGATGAAGCAGGCGCAGGCCATGCAGCAGAAAATGGCCGAAGCGCAGGAAAAACTCGCCGCCAGCCAGGTGGTCGGTGAAGCCGGCGCCGGACTGGTGACGCTGACCCTGAGCGGCAAGGGCGAAATGCGGGCCCTGTCGATCGATCCATCCCTGCTCAACCCAGCCGAGGGCGAGGTGGTCGAGGATCTGGTGATGGCGGCCCATAACGATGCCAAGCGCAAGATGGAAGCCATGCAGCAGGACGTGATGAAGGACGTCGCGGGCGGCCTGCAATTGCCACCCGGCATGTCTATGCCGGGCTGAGCGGACTGGAATTGACCTGATGCGCACCGCTTCTGCCGGACCCGAAATCGAACGCCTGATGGCGCTGCTCGCCAAATTGCCTGGCCTTGGCCCGCGCTCGGCGCGGCGTGCGGCCCTGCATCTGCTGGGCAAGCGCGACAGCCTGATGCGCCCGCTCGCCGAAGCGCTGGGCGATGCCGCCGACAAGATCGGCGCCTGCGGCGAATGCGGCAATCTTGATGTCACCAATCCCTGTGCCGTCTGCGCCTCGCCGGGCCGTCAACCGGCGGCGCTATGCGTGGTCGAGACGGTGGGGGATCTGTGGGCGCTCGAACGCGCCGGCGCATTCAAGGGCCGTTATCACGTGCTCGGCGGTGTGTTGTCAGCGCTCGATGGCGTGCGGCCCGAAGACCTCAATATCGCCAAGCTGATCGAACGCGCGGCGCGCGAGGAGATCGTTGAAATCGTGCTGGCCCTCAATGCCACGGTCGATGGCCAGACGACGGCGCATTATCTCGCCGACAAGCTGGCGCCAACGGGCGTCTCGGTCACGTCGCTGGCGCGCGGCGTTCCGGTGGGCGGCGAGCTCGACTATCTCGATGATGGCACCCTGGCCGCGGCTTTCCGCAGCCGCGCGGCGGTATAGACAGCCCTGTTCAGTCGGGCAAATCGCTCTATTGTCGGCTCACCAACCAAGGGGGTGACCGGCAATGGACGATAAATCGGAGCAAAGCCTGCACCTGGACGTCCGACTGACGCGCAAGACTGTCACCCTGTTCTTCTGCATCGGCCTTTTCATGGTCTCCCTGGTCATCGCTGCGCTGACTTCGGTCAAGCTTGAGCAATTCCATATTGGTGGTCTGACGGTCCTGGTTCCGGCCGGGACCATCGCCTTTGGTCTCACCTATCTGGCGACCGACGCGATCAGCGAAGTCTGGGGCCGCAGCTATGCCCTGTGCGTCGTGCTGGTCGGCATGGTGATGCGGGTGCTGATGATGGTGTTGATCCTGTATGCGCTCTACGCCGAGCAGGTCTTCCCTTTCATCTCCCCCACCGAGGGCTGGACCGAGGAACGACAGGCGGCCTTCGTTTCAGTGTTTCAGGCCGGCAACCGGCTCAATATTGCGGGCATGCTCGCCTTTGGCATCAGTGCCAGTACCGATGTTCTGATCTTCCACTATTTCCAGAAGCGTGACGCGGGCAAGAACCGGCTCTGGTTCCGCAATAATGTCTCGACCATCGCCTCGCAGATGCTCAACAGCATCATCTTCATCTGCACCGGATTCCTGGGCACCGTGCCGCTGGCTGCGATCGGCAGCCTGATCCTGGGCCAGATTGTCGTCAAAATCCTGGTTGCGGCGTTCGACACGCCGGCGATCTACCTGATCCGCAATTTCGCGGAAGGCCGGCGATTGCTCGACTTTCGCGGCTAGAGCGCCAGGGCTCGGGCCATGCTGGCCAGGCGGGGCGGTAAACCCGCTTCAAAGGCCGAGGCCTGGGCCCAGCGGCGGCGCAGGCGGGCGGGGATTTCACCCAGTTTGCCCGGCATGATGCGCGCTGCGGATTCCGTCAATTCCCAGCTGCGAATACCCAGAGCTGCAAATCCGTGACCCAGAACGCGTCCATGTCCGAGTGGCACTTCATAGCTGCGGTAATACTGTTTGTAGTGAGCGCTGCCCGCTCCGAGATCGACGCGGTGAATGCCGCGCTTGCGGGCCTGCCTGAACAGGCCCTGCATCAACAGCAGACCCGGGGAATACTTCGCCAGTTCGGGATCATAGGCGGGGAACCAGGAGTGGTAGACATCGCCGGCCACCAGACCGAATTCCACAGCGGCAAGACGGTCGCCGAACCAGAGTGCTGCAGTCATGCCGCCAAACTCCGAACCTTCGCCCTGGCGCAAATCGGACAGCGCCGCCTGCACCCAGTCGATCGCGAATACGTCGAGCTTGCCGGTCGCGCGATACTGGGTCTGCTTCCAGCCGCACAACGCCTCGAACAGGCGCCCGTCGGGATCACCCAATTGCACCCGGACCGGCCCGTGATCGCGTTCCGCATTGCGCTGCAAGCGGGCCGTTTTGCGGAAATGCGAGGGGAATTCAGCCTTGCGCGCCTCGAAATAAGCGTCGGCCCCATCGGCAAGGTCGACAATCGCTGACATGTCGGCGCCCCGGATTTCCCGGCCTTGCCCGGCCAGCGGCCCGTACCAGTTATCGAAGACCAGCGCCGAGCTGGTGGCCCTGCCGAGCAGGCCCTTGAGATCAAACTCGCGGTGCGGCGGTGCGATGATGCCCTGATAATCGCTCATCGGCGCGCCAATCGGCCGGATCACACCCTCGCGGGCTGCATGATGGGGGAAGAATCCGGCGATCTCGCCATGATCCTCGAAGATGGCAATGCGGACATCTTCGCGCACGCGCGCGATGCAGCGGGTGAATTCGAATCTCAGATAGGGGCTGACAAGCCGGCCGCCGGGAGCCGCCCAAGCGTTCCAGCGCGAGACCATCTCCGCGTCAATGTCCCCGATTGAAACGATTTTCACGTTCATTCAGCTTCCCCGTTTTCGCTTCTGAGGGGAGAAGCAAGTTGCGGGCCGGATTGATCCCGCCTAATTGCAGGCGACAGCTTTTGTCCGGGCCGCTGTGCTAGGCTTGAGCTCACCCATCAGATTCGGATCGACGCCATGGATACCGCCACTCTTCTTTTGCTCGCCGGCCTCGGCATCGTGCTCGTGCTGTTGGTTGTCATTCTGGTTCGCAAGCCGGCCGATAGCGGTGCCGCAACGGCGGCGCAGGTCGAGGAGCTGAAGCTCGAACGCGACGAGTTGCGCAACGAGGCGGATCGCCAGTCCGCGGCGTTGTCGGAAGCCCGCCAGGCCCTTGCGCGCATCGAGACCGCGGTCGAGGAGCGTGATCGTCTGCGCCAGAAGCTCGAGGCCGTCGAGGCCGAGAAGGGCAAGCTGGACACCCAGTTCGCCAGCCTGCGCGCTGAACACGACGCCGCCATCCGCCATCATGACGAAAAACTCGCCGAGCTCGAAAAAGCCCGCGAGAAATTGACCGAGACCTTCAAGTCGACCGCTGCCGAAATTCTCAAGACCAGTGGTGCAGAAATGAACAAGCAGGGCGCCGAAGGCCTGCAGGTCTTGCTCAAGCCCTTGCGAGAACAACTCGACGGTTTTCAGAAACGGGTGATCGATGATGCTGAAAAACGCATGGGTCAGACCACCGAGATCAAGACCCTGATCCAGACCCTCCACTCGGATGCGCGCCAGATGTCCGACGACGCCAAGGGGCTGGTCAATGCGCTGCGCTCCTCGGGCAAGGTGCAGGGCGATTGGGGCGAGATGGTGCTGGCGACGATCCTGGAACGCGCCGGCTTGCGCGAGGGCCAGGAATTCTTCACTCAGCAGAGCGAGACCACCGATGACGGTGCCCGCCGCCGGCCCGATGTCGTGGTCGAAATGCCGGGTAAACAACGCCTGGTGATCGATTCAAAGGTCAGCCTGACCGCCTTTGAGCGTTGCGTGAATGCGGACGACGAGGACGCGCGCGGCGTGGCGCTGAAACAGCATATCAACTCCGTGCGCACGCACATCAAGGCGCTCGGCGACAAGGATTATGCCCAATTCTATGAAGGTGTCGATTTCACGCTGATGTTCATCCCGCTCGAAGGTGCCGCCTCGCTGGCGCTGCAGAATGATCCGGAGGTCTCGATCTTCGCCGGCGAACGCAATGTCATGATCGCGACGCCGACAACGCTGATGATGGCGATGCGCACCGTGCATAATCTGTGGACCATCGACCGGCAGAACCAGAATGCCCGCGAAATCGCCAGCCGAGCCGGCTCGCTCTATGACAAGTTTGAGGGCTTTATCGGCGATCTGGAAAAGGTCGGTCAGCGCATCGATGCGGCCAAGACTGCCTGGCACGATGCCAAGGGCAAATTGTCCGAGGGGCGCGGCAATCTCGTTCGCCAGACCGAAATGCTCAAACAGCTCGGCGCCGGCACCAAGAAATCCCTGCCCGATGATTATCTCGAAGCGGCGGGCCTCGACACCGAGGAGGAAGGTGAGGCACCGCGCGCGCTGACCGCCCCGGAAGTGGCTGACTGAAGCGTCCAATTCTTGATTCGCTAACCGGCTCGCCCTATCTAGGGGGCATGGCTGTCAGAGAAATCATCACCGTTCCCGATCCGCGCCTGAAACTGGTGTCCAAACCCGTCGACCGGGTAGACGATGATTTGCGCGAACTCATGGATGACATGCTGCAGAGCATGTATGCCGCTGATGGTATCGGCCTGGCTGCAATCCAGGTCGGAGAGCCCAAGCGCGTCATCGTGATGGATCTGGCCAAGGCCGACGAAGCGCCGCAGCCGCGCTTTTTCGTCAATCCGGTCCTCTCCGACCCGTCGGATACGCTGCAACCCTATGAAGAGGGCTGCCTGTCCGTGCCGACCGTGTTCGACGAGGTCGAACGACCGGACCGGATCAAGATCGAATATCTCGATTATGACGGCCAGCGCCGCGAAGAAATTGCCGAGGGCATGTTTGCCGTCTGTATCCAGCACGAGATGGATCATCTCGAGGGCATTCTCTTCATCGACTATCTCTCGCGCCTCAAGCGCCAGCGCGCCGTGGCCCGGGTCAAGAAGCTGGAAAAAGACAAGACCCGCGAAGACGCGGCCTGATCGAACCGGCGTGGGTCTGTCCAGATGACATTTTCTGAAACCGGATCGCAGCCGCCGGTCGCCGATATCGCCGTGCTCATCGTGGCCTATCGCAGCCGCGCAACGCTCGACCAGTGCATAGCGGCGCTGGCGGCACAGACGGTCAAGCCCCGCCAGGTTTTCGTGCTCGAAAATGGCTCGCCGCCGGACGAACGCATCGATGGCGCGGCGCTGCCCGACTGGGTGAGCTTCGTCGAGAGCGAGGAGAATCTCGGTTTCGCCGGCGGCAATAACCGGCTCGCGAAAATGGCCGATTGCGAATGGCTGGCCCTGCTCAATCCCGATGCCTTTGCCCGGCCCGACTGGCTGGAGCAGTTTGTCGCCGCGACGCAGCGCTATCCCGGCATCTCCGTGTTCGGTTCAACCCAGTATGCCGCGAATTATCCCGGCCTGCTCGACGGTGTCGGCGATGTCTATCACATCACCGGGCTGGCCTATCGCGCCGGCTATATGCGGCCGGTCACGCTCTTGCCCGATGATGGTGAAGTCTTCGCGGTCTGCGGTGCGGCCGCCTTCTGGCGCCGGTCATTGTTTGACAAGCTGGGCGGATTCGATGAGCGCTTCTTCTGTTATAATGAGGATGTTGATCTCGCCTACCGGGCGAAGCTGGCGGGCTACCAGGCGATGCAGCTGCGCGATGCCGCGGTCGATCATCTCGGCTACGCCTCATCGGGACGCCGTTCGGAATTTGCGACCTATTACGGTGTGCGCAACCGGCTCTGGGTCTTTTTGAAGAATACGCCCGGCTGGCTGTTCTGGGTGTTGAGCCCGGTCCATGCCGGCGTGACGCTCCTGCTCTGGCTCTCGGCCGCTCGCTTCGGGCAGTTCACCGTGTTTGGCCGGGCCTTGCGCGATGCCCTGAAGGGCTGCGACGAGATGATGGTGTCGCGCCGGGATATCCAGGACAAACGGGTCAGCGGGGTCTGGCAGATTGCGCGGGCGATGAGCTGGAATCCGGCTCGCCTGCTGACGCGTGCACCCGATATCCGTCCCGTAGCGCCGGGCCGGACCTAGCAATCAGGCAGGCGGTCCAGCGCGGTCAGCTCGACGCGCTCGAGGTCGACCGTATTGTGTTCGAAATCCCAATCCGGCCACATCCCGATATAGCCAAACTCCCAGCTGCACTCCGGCGACGCCGCTTCCAGGGTGAAGGTCTCGAACCGCTCGCTGATTTCAACATGCTCACCGGAATCCTGACCGAAACCGGGCACGAAGAAATTGAGCCGGATGCCGGGTGCGCCGAATTCCGGCGCGCTGCGGACCGTGAATCGCAGGCGCACCCGCCGGCCCTGGATCGCATCGAGTTCGCCCGGGGACAGGGCGAAGAAGGCGCCGGCCGACTGCATGCCGTCAAACGGGCCGCGCACGGCATCGATGCGGGCAAAGGTTTCCTCGCCTTCGCGCAGGATGCGGGCGCTCAGGCCATTGCCCGTGGTGATGGCGTTGAGACTGTCGCCTTCGAACAGGATCCCGTCGGTCAGGATTTCCTCGGGCGAGCGCTCGGAATTATCGCCATAGCTCAGGGCGCCGGCCACCATTCCGGCGACGGCCAGGGCGGCGATCGGGTAGAAGGCCCAGTCGGGCAGGCTGTACATCGAAATTTCTGACCTGGGTGAGCGGCGGAACACGGTTTCACTGTTTGGCGCGGATGCCTGGCCGGGTCAACGCCGTGATCCCGGCTGACAGCGGGCAGACGCGCACGGATATTGGCCTCGCTTTCGCCCCGATCCGGTGCGAGAAAACCCGGTATTGATCACAGGAGTCAAGGCGTGGGGCGGCAAACTTGAGAGAGTACTTGAACTTTGACGCAACGCAGCGGATTTTAGGCGCATGACGTCGCAAGCCAATTCCGCTGATGATCCTCTGCTGGCGGCCGTGACACGGCTCAACGGGGCATTGGCGCGCATTGAAGGGCAGACCAAGAAGCTGCGCGGCCGCGTCGAGCGCGCCGAGTCCGCCGCAATCGGCGCGCGCGACAGCGATGATGACCGGGCCCGGCTCGCCGATGCCCTGGATACGGCCAAGGCGCGTGAGCAGGCCTTGCAGCAGGTTGCGCAAGAGACATCGGATGCGCTCGATCGGGCGATTGGCGAATTGCGCCTCTATGTAGACGAGGAGGTCTAGTCGGCTATGTCCAAGGTGGCGGTCACGCTCAATGGTCGGATCTATACAATTGGCTGCGAAGACGGGCAGGAAGCCTATCTGCGTGAGCTGGCTGGCTATCTCGACGGCAAGGTGTCGGTGATGGCCAACCAGGTCGGTCAGATCGGTGATTTGCGGCTCGCCGTGATGGCTTCTCTGATTGTCGTTGACGAGTTGAAAGATGCCGAGCGCCGCGTCGAGACACTGGAAGCCGAACTCGAACATTTGCGTTCCGAGAACCAGGGTTCCGATAGCGAATATGGCGAGGAGCGCCAGCAGCTGGCGGATCACCTTCTCAAGGCGGCCCAGCGCCTCGAGGCCCTGGCCGCCAGTCTCGACTTCCCCGAGCGCGATCTCGATGCCGGCGAGACGGTCGTCTCTGAGCAGAAGATCCGATTTGCAGATGCCCGCCCTTGAGCTGGAGCCGGTTAGGCCTCACATATAATCCCGGCGGTTATCTGCAGCGTGCGATGGGGCATAAATCCCACGGACCGTACATCACCACGAGGGAGCTGCCTCTGCTAGGGACCCTGGTCCTCTGTACGCGGCGCCCACCTGCACCGTCGGGTCAGTGGGGATTTACATGTCTTGCCGGCGCAGGTGGAGAGCCGCCACATGAATTTGCAAGCGCTCAAGGATGAGTTGCGGCGGCGCGCCCTTGCGGCGCGCCAGGCCGCCCATGAGAGCGATCCCGATGCCGGTGAGCGGCTGGTGGAGCATTTCCCGTTTGAGCGTGTGGCGCCAGGCTCGGTGGTTTCGGGCTATTGGCCGCTACCCGGCGAGCTCGACCCGCGCCCATTGATGACGGCGCTGGAGGCGCGGGGCGCCGGCCTCGCCTTGCCTATAGTCATTGGCCCCGGCCACCCCCTGAAGTTCCGCGAGTGGCGCGCCGGCGATCCGCTGCAGCGCCGGGCCTTTGGCCTGATGGAGCCGCAGGAGAGCGCCCCGGAACTTGTCCCGGACGTTCTCCTGGTGCCTCTGCTGGCGGTCGATCCCGACGGCAACCGCCTCGGCTTCGGCAAGGGCTATTATGACCGCACGCTGGCCGGGCTGCGCGCCAAAGGCGCGCCGCTGGCGATCGGGCTCGCCTATGAGGCGCAGATCGTGGCGGCGGTGCCGGTGGATGAGTTCGATCAGCCGCTGGACGGGGTGGTGACCGGGGAGCGGCTTTTCTGGACGGGGTGATGGGATAGACACGATGAGCTGGTGTTCGCGAGCCCGATAATCCTGTCTGTCCCAATTGCCTCCAATTGCCTCAATGGGTGCTGCCACCATTTGTGACAGCCCCCGGACAGCGACGCTCTAGCCGGCAGTTGATGGCTCCCCGACGCGTGCTTTCGTGTTGATGCCTGCAAACAACAGCCAAAACGCGGCGACCCATTCGAACAAGGCGCCTGGCACGAAAAACAGCATGACCTGCTCTGCCAGGGACGGGTATAATATGATTGACGCCGCAAGGGTTCCGATCACCGAGTAGGTCACAATACCCCAGGCAGACAGCCAGCGGGGAATAAGGCGCGACCGGAAGAACAGGCTGAAAAAGATCACACCGCCCACGGCCATCGGAATAAGCAGGATGTAGAGCGCCGATCCGTAGATGTCGCGCAGGAACGCCACGAGCGAGACGCGCTCCTCGCCCGACAGGCCCGGGGTCAGATCCGGGTTCACGACCGCTGCAAAAGCGGCATATTTGAAGATGATGAATGTTGCGCCCATCGCACCTTCGATCAGCCGGCAGAAGGCAGCAACGAGCGCGCCACCCTGGCTTACCGACCTCAGAACGACATACATCGCGGCAGCTGAGATGCAGACAAAGGTGTAGAGCACAGCCTCGGCCAGAAACCCCGTACGGAACATGAATTCGAGCGCCGGCGACGCGGCACTTTGCTCCGAAAGCGCACTGAGCGATGGAATTGGCCCGAAGGTGATGTACAGCCCCGCCAAGGTGTAGACGAGGTATGACAACCCGGCCAGCCGAGCCATGCGGCGAGCGGTTGCTTCAGTGTGGTGTATTGCAGACATGGCGTGAGCGCCTCCTTCTATCAAGCAATGATCCAGGCCGGTGTCGAATGCCGGCGGATCGAAACTGAGGGAGGTCAGGCTGTCTGTCGTCCGAATGGGGCTATTCGGACGTCGTTGGGATGATTTTGTCAGATTATGCCGCGTCGTGCGTCCGGGCGTTGCCTGCATCCTCGCGATAGGTGCTGGGAGGAGAGCCGACATGTTTCTTGAACGCGGCGTTGAAGGTGGACCGGGAGTTGAACCCGACCTCCAGGCCGATCTCGAGAACGTTCAGGTCGGTCTCGGTCAGCAGCCGTTTGGCCTCGGCGGCACGATGGCTGTTCACAAAGTCAAAGAAATTCACGCCCAGATGCTGGGATAGCGTTTCGGAGATGTGGTTCTTGGTAACGCCGGTGATGTCGGAGAGCCTGCGAAGTGACAGGTCATTGTCGGCATAGAGCTTGTTCGTGTTCAGGGCACCTGTCAGCTTGGCCGCGGTTCGGCGCATGCGCTCAACCGTGAGGATCGGATGCCGGGTCTGTGAGCCGGCTTTGGAGGCCTTTTCAAAATTCAACTCCGGCTGGTGCAAACCGAGATAGGCAAAGGCTGCTATCGCCAGGGATTCGGTGAAGGCCAGGGCAATGTTGAAGGCCGGGATCGATACGCCCGATAGCCAGAGCGCTTGCTTGACGGCGAAGAACACCCAGGCACCGGCGAATACGAAGAGAATGGCGCGTAGCCAATCCAGTGACTGGCGTTCGATATTCGCGAACTGTTCCATCATCCGCTGCCGGTGCCGCATCTGCAGCCTCAGGGCGGCGATGAGATAAAAGGCGGTAAAGGCAAGAAAAAGGAAAAGCGACGCGGTGCATGTGAACAGCGCGATTCTGAAATGAACGGGGTTCCGGGTCGCCGGGTCCACCAGGGCGAGTTTCTCTTCGGCGCTCAAGCCCGCGAATGGAAGGCTTACGAGAATCACGAGCGCGGGGCCGAGAAGAGACGCCCAGTCGAGGCCGCCAAATCCTGGCTTCTCCGGCGAGATCAGCGCGCGCGTATAGAAAAAGACAGCCGGGCCCAACGCCATCTTGATCGAGAGGTCAACGCCCACAAGGTGCGGTGCGAGACGATAGACGTCCGAAATGATGAGCAGCTGCCCGAGAACATGCGCGAGAAGCGCGATCAGGAGCACGCAAAAGAAAAGGACATGGTCGCTACGCTGACCTGGTCTGGTCAGGGCCAGGGCGAGCGCAAAGCCGATTGATCCGGCTGCGACGGCGTATGCGATTGTCAAAAACGTGTCGGACATCCCATTCCTTGTCCAACGAATTGCGGCGCGGGGCAATCACCGATTATTGCTGGCTGCCCGCGTCGCCTACACCATGCCGGAAACAAATGGTGTCAAACGATTGGTGTCAGGCAGCTGTCTCCGCAAGTCAGGTATCTGTAATATCCCGGAATT
>NZ_CAXBKN010000039.1:0-24572 GCF_963976135.1 uncultured Maricaulis sp. | reverse complement strand
GCGCTGGCAGGGCGTCCTTTCAGGTCTGACGGCACTACACGCCCGACCCGAATACCTGATTGGATTGGAAACGGAGAGCCGAGAGGCCACGGGAAAACTGCACGTGCGGGACGTCTCGAATGTCACGCTACTAACATTACCGGTTACCGGCATTCGCCGGCGTCCCGCACCCTCCCATCCCGGGAGGCCCACCCAAACCTCCAGCGGCAGGCCGCGTGGAGATTTTCGTGCAGGCGGCGATGCAGGCCCACTAGCCACCCCGACCGAAATCGGTCAAAACGCGGCCATGACAACCCAGCTCTATCTGATCACCCCGCCGCGCATTGATGCGCAATTCGCCGAGACCCTGGTCGAGGTGCTGGAAACCGGCGCGGTCGCGGCGCTGCAAATCCGGCTCAAGGATCATCAGCCCGACGAGATCCGCCAATTGGCGCCGCCGCTGATCGCACTGGCGCAGGCCCATGGCGTTGCCGCCATCCTCAATGATGATGCCGCCCTGGCCGCCGAGCTGGGCTGCGACGGCGTGCATCTGGGCCAGGACGACGGCAGTATCAAAGCCGCCCGCGAAATCCTCGGCAAGGATGGCACGATTGGTGTGACCTGCCATGACAGCCGCCATCTGGCGATGCTGGCCGGCGAGGCCGGTGCCGATTATGTCGCCTTTGGTGCCTTCTTCCCCACCACCACCAAAACGGTCACCCACCAGGCCGATATCGATCTGATCCAGTGGTGGATTGAAGTGTTCGAACTGCCCTGCGTCGCGATTGGCGGCATCAACGTCGACAATGCCGGCCCCTTGATCGAGGCCGGTGCCGATTTCATCGCCGTCTCCGCCGGCGTCTGGGAGCACCGGGACGGGCCGGTCGCCGCCGTCACCGCTTTTGAGGCGCTTTGCGCAGCGCGTTGAAACAACGGCTGCGAGGTTACAAATGCCTCAGCTTCCGGCTCGCGGTCTTGACCTTGCCGCAATCGCATCGCTGATAGGCGGCATGAAGATATTTTCTGCCCTTTGCCTGAGCTTCGTCCTCGCCGCACCTGCCCTGGCGCAGTTTGAGGTCGATTCCCCGCCAGCCGCTGCCGAGCCGCTGCAGGCTTTCCCCGCCGAGTTGATGCTCCTGCCCCAGGACGTACAGGATGCAGCGAGCGCCGGGATGGACGCGGCCGAGGCCGATCTGCCCGCCGGGCTAAGCGGTGCCGACGCGGCCTATTATCGTGCCCAGATCGCCTATATCGCCCAGGATTGGGTACTGGCGCGGCAATATGCCGAGACCGCGGCCGCGGGCGGCAATACCGAAGCCGCCATGCTTGCCGGAATGATGGCCCGCGACGGGCTGACCGGTGATCCCGACTATGCCGCTGCAGCGCAATGGTTTCGCCGTGCCGCCGAGCAGGATGCCCCGGTCGCGCTCTACCAGCTCGCCCTGCTGGCGCGCCGCGGCGAGCCGGGCCTTGGCCTGGGATCCGCGCGCAGCTGGTTTGAACGCGCGGCCCGGGTCGGACATGTCAATGCGATGCTGGGCCTGGCGATCGAGCTGAAGAATTCCCCGGTCCCGCAGGACGCGATCACGGCGCGCGAATGGGCTGAGCGGGCCGCACAGCAGGGCTCGCCTGAAGCCATGTACCAGCTGGCGCAAATGCTCGATGCCGGTGATGGCGGTGCAACCGATTCCGCCGGCGCGCGCAGCTGGTATGAGCGCGCCGCCAGTAATCGCCATGCCGAGGCAGCTTTCCAGGCGGCGATGATGTGGGCCAATGGCGAGGGCGGCGATCAGGATGATGCGGCCGCGTTGCGCTGGATGCGGATTTCCGCCGAGAGCGGCTATGCCCCGGCCGCCGGTCAATACGGTCTGATGCTGTATCAGGGGCGTGGCGCCGAACCCGATCCCGGTTCGGCGGCCGTCTGGTTTGCCCAGGGGGCCCGGGGCGGCGATGCCGAAAGCCAGTTTCTCTATGCCTTCGCCCTGGCGCGCGGCGATGGGGTGACGGCAGATCTTGAAACCGCCTATGGCTGGACGCTGATGGCGGCGGTCGATGCACTCGGTGCCCCGACTGGCGATCCCGATCGCGACCGCTTGCAGGCCGGGTTGGAGCGGGCTTTGCCGCTCGACGTGCAGCAACGGATCCGGGCCCAGGTCGACGCAATGCGATAATGTGCCAGTGCCGCGCCGCTTGCCGATCCCTGTCCCCGCTGATAGGAGAGCGCCACTCCACGGCCCAAGGGCCGCGCACACGGTTTTTTCCGATAGGTGACGCATGAAAATCAACGGCAATGAAATCCGCCCCGGCAATGTTCTGCAACATCAGGATTCGCTCTGGGTCGCGGTGAAGACCGACCACGTCAAGCCAGGCAAGGGCGGAGCCTTCGCCCAGGTCGAGCTGAAGAACCTGCTCGATGGCCGCAAGCTCAATGAACGCTTCCGCGCCGCCGACAAGGTCGAGCGCGTCCGCCTTGAGCAACGCGACCAGACTTTCCTGTTCGACAGCGGCGATACGCTGACCTTCATGGACGCCGAATCCTATGAGCAGATCGAATTGCGCAAGGATTTCGTTGGCGAGGAAAGCACGGCCTATCTGCAGGACGGCATGAATGTCGTGGTGGAATTCCACGAGGAGCGCCCGATCAGCATCACCCTGCCGCAATTCGTCACCCTGGAAATCACCGACACCGAGCCGGTGGTCAAGGGGCAGACAGCCGCCAATTCCTTCAAGCCCGCCATTCTGGAAAACGGTGTGCGCACCGCGGTCCCGCCCTTCGTCGGCACCGGCGAGCGTGTGGTGATCGCCACGGAAGACGGTTCATATGTGAAACGGGCGGAGTAGTCCTCATGGGTACGCTCTCTCCTCTTCTGACCGTCATGGTCGACGTTGCCGGCCGCGCCGGGCGCAAGCTCAACCGCGATTTTCGCGATGTCGAACATCTGCAGTATTCCAAAAAGGGCCCGGCCGATTTCGTGACCATGGCCGACCACAAGTCCGAAGAGATCATCTATGATCGCCTGATGACCGCACGGCCGGGCTATGGTTTCCTGATGGAAGAGCGTGGCATTGTCGAAGGCTCCGACCGTTCGCACCGCTGGATCGTCGATCCGCTCGACGGCACCACGAATTACCTGCACGGCATGCCGCATTTCGCAGTCTCCATCGCGCTTGAGCGCGAGGGCGAGCTTGTCGCTGGCGTGATCTACAATCCGGCAACGGATGAAATGTTCCACGCTGAAAAGGGCCGCGGGGCCTGGCTTGCCGACCGCCGCTTGCGCGTCGCGGGCCGCAATCAGCTCGATGAAGCCGTTTTCGCAACCGGCATGCCTTTCGTCGGCAAAACCGGCCATGCCCGTTTTCTCAAGGAATTGCACCAGGTCATGCCGCGCTGTGCCGGTATCCGCCGCATGGGTTCCGCCTCGCTCGATCTGGCCTGGGTCGCGGCCGGCCGCTATGACGGTTTCTGGGAACGCGATCTCAAGCCCTGGGATATCGCTGCCGGCCTGTTGCTGGTGCGCGAAGCCGGTGGCTATATCGCCGACATTGACGGTGGCAAGGATGTGCTCACCAGCGGCAATATCGCGGCTGGCAATGAGAGCATGCTGGCACAATTGATGGAACGGCTCAAAGTCGCCGCGGTCTGATCGCGGACGCGGTCTTGCGGGCAGATTTTCCCGCTTCAGCTTTGACCTCGCCACCAAATCGTCCCAATGCCTTGGGATGAGTGTCGCAGCGAGCGATGTGAGGGGAAGTGATGCCTGTACAGCATGATGAGCGGATGAGCGCGATCCGGCCGGACGTCCATTTCACAGGTCCCTGGCGCTATATTGTCTGGATGGCACTGTTCACCGGCGTTGTCCTCGCCCTCGCAGTCTTTCTGCACGCCCAGCTGATCGAGGCCTTCCAGGCCAATCCGGCGATCAATGGCGTTATCCTCGGCGTGCTGGTGATCGGCGTCCTCTACACATTTGCCCAGGCATTGGGCATCGGTCCCGCAGCCAATTGGCTCAAGCGTTTCCGCTCGGCCGAGGCCGGCATCACCCTGCCGCCGCCGCCCGCCCTGATCGCCCCGATGGCCTCGATGATCGGCGAGACCGATGGCCGGGTCCGCTTGTCGGCCGGTTCCGTCCGGACAGTGCTCGATTCGGTCGGTGCGCGGATGTCGGAAGCGGGTGCCTTCACGCGCTATTTCGGACGGCTGCTGATTTTCCTCGGCCTGCTGGGGACATTCTGGGGCCTGCTTGCAGTCGTCTCGGATGTCGGCCAGGCCGTGCGCGCCGTCACAGAAAGCTCCACCGGCGGCGAAGCCGATGTGATGCGGTTGATGGCGGCAATCCAGGATCCGATCGAGGGCATGGGCACCGCCTTTGCCTCCTCGCTCTTCGGTCTGGCCGGATCCCTGGTGATCGGTTTTCTCGACCTGCAGGCCAGCCGCGCCCAGAATCGTTTCTATAACGAGATCGAGGAATGGCTCTCCTCCATTTCGCGGCTGTCGGCCGCCGGACCGGCCAGCACCGGCGATGGCGAGACCTCCTCGGCCTATGTCGGGGCTTTGCTCGAGCAGACCGCCGAAACCCTCGACCGTCTCTCCCACACGCTGGAACGCCATACGCGCCAGCTCGACACGACCATGCAGCGCTTTGCTGAAGATGCACGCGAAGGCCAGCAGGAAGCGGCGCGGGCCTTGCGCGATGAAATCCGCGTTCTGATCCGGACCCTCGAAGCCCGGGACCGGGCGGGAGAATAGGTCATGGCGTCGCCGCGTTTCTCGCGTTTCCAGGAAGCCGATAACGGCGATCACTGGCCCGGCTTTGTCGACGCGCTGGCAACGCTGCTGCTGGTCATCGTCTTCCTGTTGTCGATTTTCGTGGCCGGGCAATTCGCGCTCAGCCGGGCGCTGACCGGGCGTGACCAGCAATTGGCTGACCTCAATGCCCAGCTCTCCCAGCTGGCCAATGAGCTCGATCTGGCGCGCGACGAGAATGCCGAGCTGGAAGTGCGCATCACCGGTCTGGTCGATGAGCGCGATGCCCTCAACACTGCGCTGGCCATGGCCTATGGCCAGGCCGAGTCGCTGGGTGCCGAGCTCGAGGCCGAGCGCGAGATGTCATCGGAATCGATGCGGGCGCTGGCGCTGCTGAACCAGCAGATGCAGGTGCTGCGCGACCAGATCGCGACGCTCAATGCCGCCCTCGAGGCCTCCGAACAGCGCGCCGAGGAGGCCGAGGTGCAGGTCATCAATCTCGGCGAGCGCCTCAATGCCGCCCTGGCCGAGCGCGCCGCCGAACTGGCGGTCTACCGCTCCGACTTCTTCGGGCGGCTACGCGCCATTCTCGGCAACCGGACCGGCGTGCGCATTGTCGGCGATCGCTTCGTGTTCGAGACCGATGTCCTCTTCCCGTCCGGCTCGGCGGCGCTGTCGAATGAGGGCCGCGAGAGCCTGCGGCCGATCGCCGATGCGATCATCCAGCTGACGACGGAAATCCCGTCCGATCTGCAATGGGTGATCCGCATTGACGGCCATACCGACCCGGTGCCGATCCGCACGACCTACCCCTCCAACTGGCACCTTTCGGCGGCGCGGGCGATCTCGGTGGTGCAATGGATGGAGCAATTGGGTGTGCCATCGGAACGGCTGGTCGCCGCCGGCTTCGGCGAGTTCCAGCCGCTGGTGCCCGGCCGCACCGCCGCGGACAATGCCCGCAATCGCCGTATCGAGCTGAAGCTGACTTCGCGCTAGGGGGCTCTCAGAACCCCTGGAACAGGAAATCCATCGCCGAAGTGATCTCGTCGCGATGCGCCTTGATATTTCCGACCGGCTTGCCGAGCCAATGGACCGGTTGTGCGCCCATATCGGTTGTCAGGAGCAGGTAAGTCTGGTCGCCAATCATCAGGACCGGTTTCAGTCTCGGCAGCGGCGGCTCTTCGGCCTGCTCGAGGACACGTAGCGGGATGACGATACGGCTGGCCAGATCGCCGAGAATTTCAGCCTGAACATCCACCATCAGCGGAATTCGACGGCTGCTGACCCGGTAGAGGTCGAACCGGGCCACCTAGGCGTCCTCCTCCGCCCACCAGGGAGTGGGGAGGGCCATGCCTTCGCGTACAACCCGCTCATTATGGGCCTTGATGGCTTCGGCATTCTCTTCAAGCCAGCGCCGGGATTGCTCGGCCTTCAGGGCCGCTTCGATCCCGACTTCAGCGGCACGTGAGATGTTGATTCCGAGGGCCTGGGCTTCCGACATGACGTCCTCACGTACGGTCAGGTTGACCCGTTGGCGATTGGTGGGGTTTTCATATTTCATCGGATGCAGATCCTCCAATTCGCGCAGGATTATACGTATAGAGTATGCGCATGTCCAGAATTCCGGCTGGTGGTGTCAAAACGCCGGCCGAGCCGACTCATTCCCTCGCTTGCCTCGCGCGCTGTCTTCAGGTATCAGCCCCGCTCCTGAGAGATATCAGCTGTGTGCGTCACGCGAGTTGGCGTGGCACAGCGAGAGAAGAAAGCCGGACCGATGAAACAAGATATCCATCCCGATTATCACCTCATCAATGTCGTGATGACCAATGGGACCACCTTCCAGACCAAGTCGACCTATGGCAAGGAAGGCGACACGATCAATCTCGATATCGATCCGACCTCGCACCCGGCCTGGACCGGCGGCAATGCACACCTGCTTGACCGCGCCGGCCGTGTCTCGCGCTTCAAGGACAAGTTCAAAGGCTTCGCTTGAGGCTTTACGCACTGACCTGATTGAAACAGGCGCGGTCCTCACCGGATCGCGCCTTTTCTCTGTCTGGCATCTCGCAAAATGCAAAAGGCCCCCCGAATTGCTTCGGAGGGCCTTTTTGCGAATCGGTGGGGCGATCAGGCCTGACTGAAGGCGCCGCGGAGTCTTTCCATATGGTCGGCGACCGGATTGCTTTCGATTTCCGGCATGCCGTCGGCATAGAGATTATCATCGATCCGCTTGAGGCGCGCATAGAGCGAGCGCGAGCGCTCGACCAGATCGGTCAATATACCCGGGGGCGTCTGGCCTTCAGGCCAGAGCTGCTCGCTCGGGCGGTCATTGTCCAGCCGATACTTGCCGTCGGTTGCATCTTCCGCCGTCATTTCGTCCTCGGCGACGGCGCGCTGTGCCAGCAGCCAGGAGGCCGCCTGCATCAGCCGCGTCGTCAGCTTCATGCTCTCTGTTGCGTAGGACAGCGCCCCGGCCCGGTTGAGGGATTTGGCATCATCGCGGCCGGCGCCGTCGAGATAGCTCGCCGTCTCCTCGACCAGGTCCATGCCCTCGCGGAAGAGCTTGCCGAACATCTCGGATTTGCAGAAGTCCATGGCCCGGGCTGCCGGTGCGGAGCCGGCCGGGAAAAGGGTAGGGGTCTGGCTATCGGTCATCATTCGTCCAGTTGTCCGTCTATCTTCAGCTTCTGGCGATTCGTAGCAAAGCTCGGGCCAGAGTGACCCAATTGGTTGATCAAATCTTGAAGACGGCGTCCGCCGCGCTCAGTCCGGCCCGCTTTTTCTCAGTAATGGCGTCGATTCGCTGGATTTCGGTTTCCAGCAATACCCGGCGCTCGGCGAGATCCGACAGGGAGAGCGCGCTCAGATCGGCACCGGGGATGATGGCTTCGGGCTTGAGGCTACTTGCGACCGTCTCATCGTCATGGAACATGTTGACCTCCATCAAAATCCTGACACCGCAATCCGTGCGTCACAGCATAACCCGAAGACTGGAAAACGCCCATGCCCGGCACTCAAACAAATCGCATCGTCACGGCCAATCCACCCGGCGGGCCTGAGGTTTTGCGCGTCGAGCCGCGGCCCATGCCGCAGGCCGGACCCGGTGAAATCCTGATCCGGGCCGCCGCTTGCGGCGTCAACCGGCCTGACCAGATCGAGCGGATGGGTTTTTATCCGGCACCGCCCGGCGCCCCCGAGGGGCTTGGCCTTGAGGTGTCCGGACTTGTCGAGGCGGTCGGTGAGGGCGTGACGGGTTTTGCGCCGGGGGATCGGGTTTGTGCCCTCGTGGCGGGCGGCGGCTACACCGATTTTGCCCTGGCGCCGGCAGGCTCGGTATTGCCGCTTCCGGCCGGGCTCGACCTGGTCGAGGCCGCGGGACTACCCGAAACGGTTTTCACCGTCTGGGCGAATGTGTTCGAGATTGGCGCATTGTTGCCCGGTGAAACAATCCTGATCCACGGCGGATCGAGTGGAATTGGCACGACGGCGATCCAGATGGCCAAGGCCGCCGGCGCCCGGGTGTTCACGACCGCCGGAACGGACGAGAAGTGTGCCTTGTGCCAGCAGCTCGGCGCCGATCGCGCGATCAATTATCGCGCCGAGGATTTCGAGGCGATTGTGACGGAAGCGGGCGGGGCCGATGTCGTGCTCGACATGGTCGGCGGCAGTTATGTGCAGAAGAATGTCAATCTGGCGCGCCCCGGTGGCCGCCTGGTCTCGATCGCCTTTCTCCAGGGCAGCCGGGTGGAGCTGGACATGATGCGCATCATGCTCAAGCGCCTGACGCTCACCGGCTCCACGCTGCGGGCGCGGCCCGTCGCCGAGAAAGCCAGGCTTGCCGCCGCCCTTCGCAAGACCGTGTGGCCGTGGATCGAAGCCGGGCAGCTGCGGCCGGTGATCGATGGCCGTTTTGCCCTCGCCGATGTCCGTTCCGCCCACGAACGGCTCGATTCAGGAACACATTCCGGCAAGATTCTGCTGCTGCCCTGATCCATGGAAGCGATATCCGCTTTGCAGACCGGGCTCGCTGCGATATAGAAGCGGCAAATCGCTTGGCTGGACTGATACTCAGACCGCTAGCGTCGGAAGCCCAAGCCCGGCACCGCGTCGGGCTTTTTTTATTTCTCCGAAGGAGCAAGACATGACCGAGATCCTGATGCCGAAAGCCACGGCGGTCTGGCTCGTTGACAACACCTCGCTGACCTTTGACCAGATCGCGGATTTCTGCGGTCTGCATCCACTGGAAGTCAAAGGGATTGCTGATGGCGATGTCGCTGTTGGTGTGCGCGGTGCCGATCCGATCTCCAACGGGCAATTGACCCGCGAGGAAATCGCCAAGGCCGAGGGCAAGTCAACATTCCGGATGACGCCGGTTCAGCCGAAATATTCCGATCTGCACCAGCCGGCCAAGCGCCGCGGTCCACGATACACGCCGCTGTCGCGCCGCCAGAACCGTCCTGATGCGATCGCCTGGCTGGTCCGCAATCACCCGGAATTGTCCGACCCGCAAATCTCGAAACTGGTCGGCACCACCAAGACAACGATCGCTGCGGTGCGTGACCGTACGCACTGGAATTCCGGTAGCATCAAGCCGACCGACCCGGTTTCGCTCGGCCTGTGCAGCCAGATCGATCTCGACGACCAGGTCAAGAAGGCCTCGTCGCGCCGCCGCAAGATCGAGGAAGACAATCCTGAGCTTCTGGCTGATACGCTTAAGCCGAGAGAGCAGCTGATTCCCGAGGCTGATGAGCGCGCCAATAGCGAAATCAATCTCGAGACGCTGTTCGGCAGCCCGTCGAAGAAAAGTGCCGAAGAAGACGAGGAATAGGCCGTATCCGAGCCGGGAACCGGGCGCAGGCCTTCAGCCTGTCACCCGTTCCGGCCTCGGGTCAGCGTGTGTGGGCCGCTCCAATGGCGGCCCCGGCCTTCGCGCAGCGCCGGTCTATTGGTCCGGAGGAACTGTGTAATTCAGCGCCAGGCGGCCACCATCTGCATAGATGGTCGTGCCGGTGATATAGCTCGAGTCCTTTGAGGCGAGGAATGAGGCGACCGAGGCGACTTCGTCTGGATCGCCGATCCGGTGCATCGGCGTGCGTGACAGTATCTTGTCCATCGCCGCCTTGTCGTCATTCACGGCCTTGAGCACATCGGTATTGATGCTGCCCGGCCCGATCGCATTGACGCGAATTCCGTATTTGGCCAGCGCCAGCGCCATTGATTTGGTCAGCTGGTTCAGTGCGCCCTTGCTGGTGCAATAGGCCAGCTGGTCGGGGATCGCCATGATGCCATTGACCGAAGACATGTTGATGATGGCGTAACGGCGCCTTGCATCATCGGCGCGCTCGCCGTTTTCCTCGATCTGTTCGACCATCTGCTTGGCGCAGGCGCGTGCGACCAGGAAGGCGCCGCGAAGATTGACCCCGATGACGCGGTCGAAATCCGCTTCCGACAATTCGAGAATATCGCCGCGGGCGACGACTCCGGCATTATTGACCAGGATATCGAGACGATCGAAGGCGGACCGTGTCTCCGCCAGAAGATTGCTGACCGAGAGCCGGTCCGAGACATCGCAGGGGACATAGAGTGCCCGGCCTCGATCACCGCCGAGCTCGCTGGCCAGTGCCGTGCCCGCATTGGCGTCGATATCGGCAATGACGACATTGCACCCGTCCTCGCTCAGGCGGCGGGCGCAGGCCTTGCCGATGCCATTTGCACCGCCGGTAATGATTGCAACGCGATCGCCAGAGGCCATGGGGTAAACCTTCCTGTAAATCTGGCGCAGGCAGCGCCGTCCAATTGTCTCCACTCGCACAGGCTGATGCGTTAGGCAATTCAACGGCCGGGCTGGCCCGAGTCAGGTTCAGGGGTGGCGGGTGCGCTCGAAGTCGGCGGTGATCTGAGGATCATCGGGATCAAGTTGATGGGCCCGCTGATAGAGCGCCTGCGCCTCGTCGAGGCGGCCAACGGCTTCCAGGGCCGTGGCATGGGAGTGGACAATCGCGCCCGTATCCGGTTCGATCGCGACGGCCTCTTCGCAGAGCGGCAGGGCAGTATCGGCGCGCCCGTCCTGGATCAGAGTCCAGCACAGCATGTTCAGGCTCGAACCGTTCTCCGGCTCCAGCTCCACCGCCTGCCGGGCATCGGCGACGGCTGCTGCGGGCATTCCCGCATCCAGCAGGGCACTTGACCGATTGAGCCAGGCGCCGACCCATTCCGGCTCGAGCCGGACAATCCGGTCATAGGACACGACAGCATCTGCATGCCGTTCCATCTGCTGGTAGACGAATCCCATATTCAGGAAGGTCAGCACATCGTCAGGCATTTCGCCCGCTGCGTGTTGCAGGTCGGAGAGGGCAGCCTCGAGCTGGCCGAGTTCGGCGCGGGCAATGCCGCGATTGCGCCACAGGGTCGGATTGGCGATCGCCGCGTGTTGGGTGTCGGCGATGGCGAATGCCATATTATAGGCCGACAGGGCGTCCTCAAACGCGTCCTCGGCGAGATAGGCGGCGCCAAGGGCGGCATAGGTCTGTACCTCGGCCTCCGGCTCAAGCTGGCTGGTTGCCAGGCATTCCTCCAGCAGACCCGCCGCCAGGGCGCTATCGCCGGCATCCATCGCAGCGCGACCGTCGCGGCAGGTCTCGGCGGGCAGTTGGGCCCGCGCCGAAGCGGACCAGGCCAGGCACAGGGCGCAAACGGTCACGAATAGGGCGCGCATTTTCATCTCCGATTCACTGGCCGCAAGCTGTTCTGCTCCAAGTCTACAACGCAAAAGGGGCGGCCCGAAAGCCGCCCCCCTGAATTTGGCTACCCGGTGGCTGTATTCAGCTCGCCGGTTCGCAAGGCCTCTATCTGTTCCTTCAATCGAAGCTTCTCCTTTTTCAATCGAGCGACCTCAAGCGAATCCGCCGACGGGTGTTTGAAAACCTCGTCGATTTGGGCATCCAGACGCGTGTGACGGGCGTCGAGCTCACGAATGCGGGCTGCGATTGGCATGGATTAAACTCCTCTGGTGAAGTGGATGAATGGATTGAAGCACGTTCCGGCGTTATGTCTATTCACGAAACGTTTCGGGGTTACGTGATGATGAAGCCAGACCGCATGATTGTCGGGGTCTCCGGGGCCTCCGGGATCATTTATGGCGTTCGGGCCCTGGAGGCTCTGCGCGAGCTGGGCATAGAGAGTCACATGGTCGCCTCGAAGGCCGCCGAGATGACGCTTCGCTACGAGACCGAGCTCTCGATTGCTCAATTCCGTGCCGGCGCTGATCATGTCTATAAAATGCCCGATGTCGGCGCCGCCATTGCTTCAGGCTCCTTCCAGACCCGCGGCATGCTGATCGCCCCGTGTTCGGTCCGCACCATGTCGGAGATTGCCTCGGGGGTGACGTCGAGCTTGCTGACGCGGGCCGCTGACGTCGTTCTCAAGGAACGGCGGCTGCTGGTACTGATGGTGCGCGAGACGCCGTTTCACCTTGGGCATATCCGGACGATGGAAACGCTGACGGAAATGGGGGCCGTGATTTGTCCGCCGCTGCCGGCCTTCTATGCCAAACCGGTGACGATTGATGACCTGGTCAACCAGTCCGTCGGGCGGGCGCTGGACCTGTTCGGGCTCGACTGGAGTTCAACGCGGCGCTGGGGCGAGGACCTTGAAGGCGGGCGCCGCTGACCGGCTGCCGGAAAACGCCGTGGCCGGAAACTCGGTGATTTCTTTGCCCGGCGAAAAGCGCTATCATGGCGGCTTCGGCGCGACGGGTGCCGACGGAGGCTTCCGGCCTGCGCAGGATCCGCACGGCCGCCTCGGCCAGAAATGAGACCGTACTGAAATGGACGGAGAATTCTTGGATCAACAGGACCTGGAATCACGCATTCTCAGCATGCGTGATGCGCATGAGGCCCTGAATAATGAAGTCGATGCGCTGGCGGAAAACGGCGTTGTCGACCAGCTCAAACTGGCGCGCCTGAAAAAGGAAAAACTGCGGATCAAGGACAGGCTCGCAGCCCTCAATGATCAGCTGACGCCGGATATTATTGCCTGACAACACCCTGGCGCGCGCCGCCCTGATCGCTTGTCTCAGGCTTCCTTGCGGCTCGCGGCCGCAAGCTGGCGTTTCTGATCCTGCTTGCGCGCATACATGACGGCGTCGGCCTCCGCCATGGCTTCGTCGGCATTGCGGCCAGCCTCGAGCGGATAGGCACCCCAGGCGACGCCGACATGCATTTCCTTGCCGCCATGAACGAAGGGTACGGTCTCGAGCATTTCGACGAGTTCACGTGCCTTGATGTCCGCACCGGCCGGACCGGTCAGGGTCAGCACGACGCCGAATTCATCTCCGCCCAGCCGGCCAACGGCATCGGTTTCGCGCACATGTGCCGTCAGCTGGGCGGCGACATGGTGCAGCGCGGCATCGCCAGCGGCATGGCCATAGGTGTCATTGATGTCCTTGAACCCGTTCAGATCCAGATAGATCAGGGCCGATGGCGCATTATGCCGTTCGGCCAGGGCAAGCGCCCGGCTGACTTCGCGCAGGAAGGCGCGCCGGTTGAGCACGGGCAGCAATACATCATGATCGGCGAGGGATTCCAGTTCGCGAACCCGGCCACGCAGGCGTTCGGTGTCCTTGCGCAGCTGATCGACCTCGCCCATCAGCGAGAGCAGGGCGCGCTGGACATTGGGGGTCAGCTCGGCTTCCGGCACGCCCATGATCGATGCGGCATCGCGCGGCGCCTCGGCCGCACCCGACGCGCCGGCACTCTTGGCGGCACCGGCCTTGCCGGTACGCGTGACGTCTCGCGTCGTATTTGTAGGTCCTATGCGCATGGGGGTGCGTCCTGGGCGATTCTGTTCCCCCTCAGGCTCGCCAAGTGTGGTTAAGAAACCCTCAAAAATGAAAAGAAACCCGCCCGCGCGACGGGCCATCTTGACCTGTGGCTGCTGAAAGCTATGGTCCCGCGCTTCCTTTTCACGTGCAGGAAGCATTATGAGCGATTTTTCGCCGATTTCCCCAGCCGATCCCGTCGACGTCTCAATCATCATGGGGTCGCGGTCCGACTGGCCGACCATGCGGAAAACCGCCGGGATTCTGGATGAGTTGAATATCCGCTACGAAACCCGTGTCGTTTCAGCCCATCGCACGCCCGACCGTATGGTCGAATTCGCGAAAGCGGCGCGTGACCGGGGTATCAAGGTGATTATCGCCGGCGCCGGCGGGGCCGCGCATTTGCCCGGCATGGTCGCAGCGATGACGACGCTGCCCGTGCTCGGCGTACCGATCAAGTCCAAGGCGCTGAACGGCCAGGACAGTCTGCTCTCCATCGTCCAGATGCCCGGCGGGATTCCAGTCGGGACGCTGGCGATCGGCGATGCCGGCGCCAAGAATGCCGGCCTGCTGGCAGCCTCTATTCTCTCGCTCGCCGATTCGCAGATCGAGGCCGCGCTGTCGGCCTGGCGTCAGGCGCAGACAGACAGCGTTGCGGAATCGGTCGAGGATTGAGCCCGCAATGAGTAAACGCCCGCTCGCGCCCGGCTCTGTCATCGGTATTCTCGGCGGTGGCCAGCTCGGCCGCATGCTGGCGATCGCGGGTGCCCGTCTGGGTTTTGACATGCATATTTTCGATCCCGAGCCGGATTGCCCGGCTGCGCGGGTTGCAGCACGTTCCTGGGCAGCGCCCTGGTCGGACGCAGGAGCCGTGGAAGCCTTCGCCGACCGCTGCGATGCCATGACCTATGAATTCGAGAATATTCCTGTCGAGGCCGTCACTGTCGCGGCGGCAACATCGCGTCTCCAGCCTGGCGCCCTCTCTCTGGAGCTGACACAGGACCGCATCACCGAAAAGCGCTTCATCAATGATGCCGGCGTCGCCACCGTGCCCTTCGCGCCCGTCGGCAGCGCATCAGATCTGCCGGCCGCGATTGCGGTGACCGGCCTGCCCGCCGTGCTCAAGACCCGCCGTTTCGGCTATGACGGCAAGGGGCAGGCCTGGATCCGCACGCCGGAAGATGCCGCTGCGGCCTGGGAAGCGATTGGCGAACAGCCCGCCATTCTCGAAGGTGCAGCCGATTTTGTGCGCGAATTGTCCGTCGTCGCGGCGCGCTCGGTCGATGGTGTGGTGAAGGCCTGGCCCTTGTCGGAAAATGTCCATGGCGATGGCATATTGAAACAGAGCACCGCCCCGGCACCGGGCGTCGATGCGGCCCTGCAGGCACGAGCGCTCGAGATCGCGACGGCGCTGGGCGATGGCATGGCGCATGTCGGCGTGTTCGCGGTCGAGCTGTTCGATCTGGGCGGCGGCACGCTGCTGGTCAACGAGATCGCACCGCGCGTCCACAATACCGGCCATTGGACGATGGATGCCTGCGGCTGTGACCAGTTTGAACAGCATATCCGCGCTGTGGCCGGCTGGCCGCTTGGCGATCCGGCGCCGCACTCCTCGGCGGTGATGACCAATCTGATCGGCCATGATGTCGATGACTGGCAGGCGCTGGTGTCAGACCCGCATGTGCGTCTGCATCTCTATGGCAAGCGCAAGGCCCGCAAGGGCCGCAAGATGGGGCATGTGAACCGGCTGGGGCCGCTGAACGGCTAGTGTGCCAGCGGGCAGGACCTTGTCCTTGCTCGTCGCTCACCTTACCTAGAGCAGATATGCTGCCCCAAAACACCCTCCACTTTGATCGCCGCCATGATTGCGGCCCGTTCGACATTGTCGGCGATGTGCATGGCTGTGCCGGAGAGCTGGAAATCCTGCTCGGCAAGCTTGGCTATTCAGTTGAGCATGACGGCCCCGAGGGACATCGTCACTACGAGATTTCTCACCCGCAGGGCCGCCGCGTCGTCTTCCTCGGCGATCTGGTCGATCGTGGGCCACGCTCGCCGGACGTTTTGCGCCTGGCGATGTCGATGGTTGAAGCGGAGCGGGCGCTGTGCGTCAGTGGCAATCATGATGACAAGCTGCGGCGCTGGCTGCTCGGCCGTGACGTCAAGGTCTCACACGGGCTGGGCGATACGATCTCCCAATTCCAGACCCAGCCGGACGGGTTTCGCGACACCGTCCATGATTTCCTGGACCAGTTGGCCCACCATCATGTGCTCGATGACGGCGGGTTGATTGTCGCCCATGCCGGGCTGGTTGAGGAGATGCACTATCAGAGCGGGGGCAAGGCGCGAGGCTTTGCGCTCTATGGCGCTACCACGGGCGAACAGGACGAATATGGCCTGCCGGTCCGGCTCGATTGGGCGCTGGACTATGCCGGTGAGGCCCACGTGGTCTACGGCCATATGGCGGTCACCGAGGCGGTCTGGGTCAACCGGACGATCTGCATCGATACTGGATGCGTGTTTGGCGGCCAGCTGACAGCCCTGCGCTGGCCGGAACGCAAATTGGTGACGGTCGGGGCGCTGGAGACCTATTACGCCTCCCTGCGGCCGCGCTAGCGGACTTCAGGCCGGCTAGCTGCGCGGGCCGGGTCCGTAGCGCATCCGGCCGAGCAGGCCGCCAATATCGGGAAGGTCCGCCGTCAATTTCAGGACCTGGCCCTTGGTCTTCTCGAAATCCATTACATTCTGTATCCGCCGGTCGAGGAATGCGCGCGCCATGGGCTTGTCGGCACTGTCCTCATTGAGCCAGCTCGACAGGGTCGTGCCGAAGACGCCGGAAAGAATCGCCCGCTTGGAGTAGAAATTCGCATCGGTCGAGGTGTCGCCGATGGCGCGCCAGATCATGTCCGCTGTCGCCCAGAGCAATTGCGGGGCCTGCGTTGCTGCATCGGGCAAAAGCAGCCGCGCCCTGGCGCGCCGGGCGGCTTCCTCATGTGGCGCGATGGCTTCCAGCCGGCACAGCACGCTGAAGGTCACGCGTTCGCGAATTTTCATCTTGGCCAGTTCGGCCTTGACGATCTTGCGCCCGGCCTGGCGATCAAGTTGGCGCGACCAGAAGCCGATCAGCTCAAGATCGCCGCCAGGGCAGGCATTGCGGGCGTCACCGGACGACAAGCCCGCGTCATCACAAGCCTTTTTGAAGGTCGAGGATGACCAGCCATCGAAGGCAGCATGGGCCAGCGCGGCCTCCAGCAACTGTGTGCGGACGGTCTCTGTGTGAGTGCGGGGGGCGGTTTCAGTGTCGATCATGTGCCATATGTACCGGACTGGGCCGCTGCAGTCACCCGCGACGAATGCGCTGACGGAGTAGACTCAGCATCGCGGCTCTGGTATCAGCCGCGCCTCTGGCAAACTAGCGACGTGGGGGTGGCCCTCGCGTCCAACTTATGGAGAGAGAGCCATCGTTCAGATCGTTGTGCGCGATAATAATGTGGAGCAAGCGCTCCGCGCGCTGAAGAAAAAAATGCAACGGGAGGGTACCTTCCGTGAAATGAAGCGTCGGAATCATTACGAGAAGCCCTCGGAGAAGAAGGCTCGCCAGAAGGCTGAAGCCATTCGCCGTGCGCGCAAGCTCGCCCGCAAGCGCGCTCAGCGTGAAGGCCTCGTGGCCGTCCGTGGTGGCACCGTTCGTCGCTAGGGTTCGCCAGAGCCTGTAGAATTCAGCAAAACGCCGCGCCCCTTAAGGGACGCGGCGTTTTCTTTCGTTTCTGATCGGGCGGCGCCGGGCCTCAGCCCGCCTTGCGCTTGCCGCCCAGCTGGAACCAGCCCTTCACCGTGTCCTGGTTGGCCTGGTTGAGCGCACCCATGCGGAACATCACGCCGGCACCCCAGATGACGCCCGCAGCGGTGACAATCATTACCAGCGTTGTGCCGATGACATCGAACAGGGCCGGGTCTTGCGGCAGGCGCGCCAGCATGATGAAGGGCGTCCACAGCGGGATCCAGCTGGCGATGACGATGATTGGCGAATCGGGGGCATCCGCGGCCACCATCACCAGGAAGAGCGGCACCATCATGATCAGCATCATCGGGCTCATCAGGGTCTGGGCATCCTGCAGCGTCTCGCACAGCGAGCCGATCGCCAAAAAGATCGCGCCATACATCAGATAGCCAATGATGAAATAGCCGATGGCGGGGAAGACCAGTGCCGGATCGAGCACGGCGGCCATGATCTCGCCGAGAGGCAGGCCTGCGGCGAAGGCGAATTGCTGCACCACGAGGCCAACCGTCGCGGCCAGTCCGCCCCAGGCGAGCAATAATGTGGTCGACACGCCGGCGACGCCGAGCAGCTTGCCGGTCAGGATCTCATGATGCCGTGACGAGGCGAGCATCATCTCGAGCACCTTGTTGCCTTTCTCCTCGATCATCGCGGTGAGCAGCATGTTGACGACCGAGAAGATCACGATCCACAGCCCGAAAGCGACCGCGATGGCGACAATGATCGGCAGGCGTTCCGCAGTGGTCACCTCGGCAGCCTCGGCGCTGCGCTCGGGATTGAGTTCGCGCACGGTCGGGGTCAGTTCGCCTGCCGCGGCCACCAGTTCGGGCGAAACGCCATTTTCGAGCAGCCGGTTGAGCTGCATGTATTCACGCAGCGTCCGGCGGATTCCGGATCGCAATTCGCCGTCGGTGAGGTTGGTGCTCCAGTATTCGATCTCTACCCCGCCCTCGGCATCTTGGCGCAAATAGATCGCGGCGAAGAGCGGCTGCGGGCCCTCCTCGGTCTCAACATTCTGTTCGCCGAGCAGATAGGGCCGCAGGGTTTCGATATCGGTCGCCTCGGGATAGACGCGGATATATTTCTCTGCCGGCGCAGGGGCATTGGCGATTGCAGCCTCGACGGCCGGGCTGTCGCCAAGCATTTCGGTGGCTGCCTGACGGGTCGCCGCGGCCTGGGCCTCGCGCGATGCCGCACCCTGGCTTTCGATCGCCGCATCAAGCACGCCGCCGGACTCGTCGATCAGCGCGTAATAGCGCGTCGGCTGGGAGCTTTCGATCAGGATGGGCAAGCCAAAGCCCAGGGCCATGAACATCGGCATTGAGGCGAGCGAGAGCCAGAAGCCCCAGGTGGCGACATAGGAGAGGTATTCGCGGCGGGCGATGAGATAGATGGCGCGCATCAGACAGCCTCCCCTGCAGGTGTTTCGTTTTCAAACTGGCCACTGGTCTCGACCAGATGGACAAAGGCATCATGCAGATGTGCCCGTGCCGGCTCGAAGCGCAGCAGACGGATATTGCCGTCGACGCAGGCCTTGAGCACGTCCTGGGCGTCAATGCCCGGCCCGAGATCGATCAGCCAGCGCCGGGCGCCATCGGCGGCACCGGCTTCCTGCACGACCTCGCCGAGCGGTGCGAAGGTTTGCGCCAGATCATGGTCGGATACCGTCTCGAGGATGACGCGGCGCGGAATCATGCCCAGGGCGCCCTCGACAGTTCCGTCAAAGACCTTGCGTCCCTTGGCGACCAGGATGATCTTGTCGCACAGGCGCTCGGCATGTTCCATTACATGGGTCGAGAAGAGAATGGTTGCGCCGGCCTCGGCGCGGGCGCGGACGATCTGTTCCAGGGCCTTCTGATTGACCGGATCGAGACCGGAAAAGGGTTCGTCGAGAATGATAAATTCGGGATCATGGATCAGGGTCGAGATGATCTGGATCTTCTGGGCCATGCCCTTGGAGAGCGTTTTCACCTTGCTGTCGGCGACATCGGCGAGCCCGAACTCTTCCAGCATGGCGAGGCCGCGCCGGCGAGCCTCGACCGGTGCCACGCCCTTCAGGCGGGCAAAGAAAATGATCACGTCGATCACTTTCATTTTGCGATAAATGCCTCGTTCTTCGGGCAAAAATCCAACCCGCTCGAGCGCGCTGGCCCGCGGCCGGCCGCCAAACAGGCTGACCTGGCCGGCATCCGGCGTGAGGATGCCGAGCGCCATGCGCAGGCTGGTCGATTTGCCGGCGCCGTTCGGGCCGAGAAAGCCGGTGATCTCGCCGCGCCTGACGGTGAAGCTCAGATCGCGGACGGCCGATTTGCCGCTGAATGTTTTCGAGACGCCATCGAGCGACAAAATGATTTCGGACATGAGACCCCCAAGAGTGAGCGGCAAGTCTAGGCAGACCGGTCGTGGCAAGCTACCGGTATTGAGCAGGTCGCCATCCCCCCATTTGCTGCTGGACTGCCGGAAGACCGCGCCTGTCCTGCCATAAGGCGCTATGTTGCGGTTCCTGCGCTATCGCCCGCCCGGCGATGATGGTGACAAGTGAGATCCTATGGCGCACGATCCCCGCGCAAGCCTTTTGGCCCTGAAGGCCGAATTGCTCGCCCTGTCGCAGGCTTCTACCGGAGACCGTGAACCGGTCGAGCTCGACCAGCAATCCATTGGCCGTCTCTCGCGGCTCGACTCGATGCAGGTCCAGGCGATGGCCCGCGCTTCCGATGTCCGCCGCATTCAGGAAATTCGCCGCATCGAGGCGGCGCTGAAACGGGTTGATGAGGACGAGTATGGCTGGTGTGTGGAATGCGGCGAGGCGATTGATCCGAAGCGGCTGGAGATTGATCTGGCTGCGGCACGGTGTGCCGGCTGCGCCTGATCCGGTTGCCAGGCTCGGCGGCCCTGTGCGAAACCTTGCGATGCCGGGTGATGTGGTCCGGTGCCGAATTGTTGAATCCTGCCCATGAGATTGTCCGAAACGCTTGATCTTGAGCCGGCGCGGGCCGGATTGCGCAGCGATGGCCGGGCGCGGATTGCCGGCTTGCTGGCCCCTGACGCCCTGCGACAGCTGACCGGTGCAATCTCGGATGTTTCGAAATGGTTGCTGGTCACGCGGCTGGGCGAGAAACATCTCAATCTCGACGCCGCCGCGATGCGCGATCTCCCACCGGCCCAGCGCGCCGAGTTTGACGGCCGGGTGGCGACGGCGGCGCGCGCCGGTTTTCAATATCTCTATGAGACCTATCCGCTCTACGACAAGGCCCATGCCGGCACTCTCGAAGCCGAGGCCCCGGTCCTGGCCAGGCTGTTTGCCTTCCTCAATGGCGAGACCTTCCTGGGCGCGATGCGCGATGTCCTCGACGCGCCGCAAATCAGTTTCGCCGACGGGCAATTGACCTGCTATCGCGGCGGCCATTTCCTGACCCGTCATGATGATGGCGTCGCCGGCAAGAACCGCGTCGCGGCCTTCGTGCTCGGCCTCACCGCCGGCTGGCAGGGCGATTGGGGTGGGCAGCTGCAATTCTACGATCCGGACGGCAATGTTGAAGCCGCCTATGTGCCGCGCATGAATACGCTGTCGCTGTTCAAGGTGCCGCAACCGCATGCGGTCTCGATGGTGGCCAGTTACGTCACGACGCCACGCCTGGCGATCACCGGCTGGCTGCGCTCGGGCGAGGATCCGGGCATCGATATGTAGTCGCGATCAAGTTTTGACGGCGATGCCGGCATAATTGAACGCGGCGAATTTCGGGCTCTTGGGCAGATACATCGCCTCGAGCTGTTCGATCCCGAAACCGGCTGCCTGCATCAGCGTGTCAGGATGGCGGGTGAGGTGACAGCCGCCGCCGATCGGCTTCCACACCGGCTCGATGCGCCTTTGCCATTTTGCGACACCGGGATCAGGCGCAGCGCCATGCTCGGAGAAGAGCAGCTTTCCGCCCGGCTTGAGCACGCGGCGCATCTGCGCCAGTGCGGCCTCGGCGTCGGGAATGGTGCACAAGGTATAGGTCAGCACGACGGTATCGACCGAGGCATCCTCGAGCGGGATCTCCTCGCCGGGCAGATCGATCAGCTCGACGCTCACCGGGCAGGCGGCGATTGCATCGGCCGCCTTGCGCCGCATGCCTTCGGAGGGTTCCAGCGCGTAGAGATGGGTGACCTTGGCCGGATCATAGAAGGACAGATTGGGTCCGGCACCGAAGCCGACTTCCAGCACGCGGCCTGTCGCCAGGGGCACGATCTGGGAGCGTTTCTTCATGATCTGCGGCTGGCCGCAGGCGAAGCCGATGACGTGCGGCAGGATGTGTTCGTGGTAAAAGCTCATGCGCCGACACTAGGGCAGGCCCGGGAAACTCTCCACGTATTTGATGCGGACATCCGGGAAGCTGTCGACAAACTGGATCGAGAAATCCGCAAAGCTCGTCACATAGGTCCATTCGCCGCAGCTATCGGCGAAGCTGGTCACCTGTTTGACCTTGAGATCGGGAAAGCTGCTGACGATCTGGACGCGGATATCGGGCAGACTCTCCACCACCTCCACCTCGCCATAGAGCGGGATGCCGTTCCAGGTGCAGTCCTCGGCGACGGAGCCGGTTTGGGCAAGGATGAGTTCAGCAAACATGGTGTGAGAATGTCACTTCCAGGCTGAACGAATTATGAGCGGGAAGCCGGACCGAGTGCCAGCCAGGCGAAGGCGATGCCCAGCACCAGGATGGCCGGTGAGAAAAACATCGCGTTCAGGGTCGCGAAGGGTTCGCTCGCACGGCTGAACGGCCCGGGCAGATAGGCATAGATCCCGCGTGCCAGCATGATGAAGGCGACGACGCCGAGCGGGATGCGTGAGAAAAGCACGGAGTCGTGGCCGAATGCGCCGCGGGCCAGCGCGAAACCGGCTGCCGCGAATACCAGAACCGCCACGGCGAGCGAGTGCAGTCCCGGCGGCATGGTCTGCGATCGGGTGATGCCGATAACAGTCTTGACCAGGTCTGCCTCGGTCGCCGCCGGCCACAGGCCACCAACCGCCCAATAGGCGTGCAGGATCGCGATCACGCTCATGACCGCAAAGACCGTCCATCCCAGTAACGGCATCATGCTGACCTGCCGCCGGGCTGTTTGGTCGCCGCAGGCCCGTTCACCCCATCGCCTTATTGATTTCTTCCGCCATCTTCTTGGCATCGCCGAGCAGCATCATGGTGTTGTCGCGGAAGAAGAGCGGGTTCTCGACCCCGGCATAGCCCGACGCCAGCGAGCGCTTGACGAAGAAGACGGTCTTGGCCTTCCACACCTGCAAGACCGGCATGCCGTAGATCGGCGAGGACGGGTCGTCCTCGGCGGCCGGATTGGTGACGTCATTGGCACCGATTACGAAGGCGACATCGGCATTGGCGAAGGCCGAATTGATGTCCTCCAGTTCGAACACCTCGTCATAGGGCACATTGGCCTCGGCGAGGAGGACGTTCATGTGTCCCGGCATCCGCCCGGCGACCGGGTGAATGGCGTAGGAGATCTCGACGCCCTCATGCTTGAGGATGTCGGCCATTTCCTTGAGCGCATGCTGGGCCTGGGCGACCGCCATGCCATAGCCGGGCACGATGATGACCTTGCCGGCATTCTTGAGCACGAAGGCAGCGTCTTCCGCCGAGCCCTGTTTGGCATTGCCTTGCGGGCCGGCCAGGGCGGCAGCGCCGCTATCTTCGCCGAAACCGCCGAGAATGACCGAGATGAAGGAGCGATTCATGCCCTTGCACATGATGTAGGACAGGATCGCACCGGAGGAGCCCACCAGGGCACCGGTCACAAGAAGCGCCGTGTTTTCCAGCGTGAAGCCGAGTGCGGCGGCGGCCCAGCCGGAATAGGAATTGAGCATCGAGACGACCACCGGCATGTCGGCGCCGCCAATCGGGATGATCAGGGTTACGCCGATGATGAAAGCGGCGAGCGCGATCAGCCAGAAGGCCATTTTGGCCTCGCCGCCTGAAGCCATCAGGAAGGCGATCATCACGGCGATGAAGACGCCAAGCGCGATATTGATCGCATGGCGCATCGGCAGGAGGATGGGCGCACCGGACATATTGCCGTTGAGCTTCGCAAAGGCGATCACCGATCCGGAGAAGGTGATGGCGCCAATTGCGGTGCCGAGCGAAAGCTCGAACAGGGAAAGCTTGTGCAAATGCCCGCTGGCATCGGCGATGCCGAAGGCTTCCGGGGCAAACAGGGCCGCGGCGGCCACCAGCACGGCGGCCATGCCGACGAGGGAGTGAAAGGCGGCGACGAGCTGCGGCATCGAGGTCATCGAGATGCGCCGCGCAATCACGGCGCCAATGCCGCCACCGACCATCACGCCGCCGACGATCAGGGCGATCGAGGCCGGGTCGAGCTGGGCTGCGAGCAGGGAGGTGATGATGGCGATGGCCATGCCGGCCATGCCGAAGAAATTGCCCTGACGGGCGGTTTCCGGGCTCGACAGGCCGCGCAGGGCGAGGATGAAGAGAATGCCCGAAAGCAGGTAGAGGAGGGCTGCGATATTTGCCGACATGCTCTAGCGCTCCTTTTTCTTGTACATCGCCAGCATGCGCTGGGTGACAAGAAATCCACCGAAGATATTGACGCTGGCGAGCACGATGGCGAGCGTGCCCAGGCCGCGCGAGAAGCCGGCCCCGCCGCTGCCATCATCGGACACACCGGTCGCGGTCGCGGCCAGCAGCGCGCCGACAATGATCACCGAGGAGATCGCATTGGTGACGGCCATCAACGGCGTGTGCAGGGCGGGTGTCACCGACCAGACGACGTAATAACCGATGAAAATCGCGAGGATAAAGATCGCGAGACGAAAGATGACGGGATCTACGGCTTCCATCGGATCAGGCCTCCTGTTTCACGAGTGTCGGGTGGATGACCGCGCCATCGCGGGTCAGAGCCATGCCCTGGATGATTTCATCGTCCCAGTGCGGGGCGCGCGCGCCGTCCTCGCCGACCAGAAGCGGCAGGAGATTGGCGAGGTTCTTGGCGTAGAGCGCCGAGCTGTCGGCGGCGAGACGGCCGGGCAGGTTGGAGAAGCCGGCAATCATCACGCCCTGATGGGTGACGATCTCATCGGCCTTGGTCAGCTCGCAATTGCCGCCATTGGGTGCGGCCAGATCGATGATCACCGAACCGGGCTTCATGCTCTCGACCATCGCCTTGGTGATCAGTTTCGGCGCCGGGCGGCCCGGGATCAGCGCCGTGGTGACGACGATGTCCTGCTTGGCGATATGGCCGGCGACCAG